>DATFUK010000265.1:0-8376 GCA_035260865.1 Candidatus Methylomirabilota bacterium
GGGACGAGAAAGGCGACCTGGAAGCGCGTGAGGCCGAGGCCCTCCACCAGGCTCGGGGACAGCGGGGAGATGCCGAGCATGCCGAAGGCGCCCGCCCCGTAGGACGCGGTGAGGATCGTCAGCAGGCGCCAGCGCACCGGCAGCGCGGGCGCGGCAGGCGCGGGTCCGGTCACCTGAGCCAGCGCCAGACCTGTTCCGGCGTGATCGGCAGCGAGCGGACCACCACGCCCAGGTGCGCGAGCGCGTCGTCCACCGCGTTGGCGACCGCGGCGGGTCCGGGGATCGCGCCGCCCTCGCCCACGCCCTTGGCGCCGAGCGGGGTCACCGGCGAGGGATGCTCGAGCCGGTCCACCTCGATGAGCGGCACGTCCACCGAGGTGGGCTTGAGGTAGTCCATGAACGTGGAGGTGAGGAGCTGTCCCTGCGCGTCGTAGCGGAACTCCTCGAGCAGCGCGGCGCCGATGCCGTGCGCGGTCGCCCCGTGCACCATGCCCTCCACGATCAGCGGGTTGAGCTCGCGCCCGCAGTCGTGGACCACGAGATACCTGAGGATCTTCACGAGCCCGGTGCGCGGGTCGATCTCGACCAGGCAGCAGTGCGCGGCGTTGGAGAAGACGAGCTGCGAGCGCACCCGGCGCTCCCCGTCGATCGGCCGGGCGAGCGGATTCTGGTGCGCGTGCCGCGCCTCGAGCCCCGGCTCCTCGCCCGGCGGCAGGCCGAGCACGTCGGCGTAGGCGGTGCGCGCCAGCTCCGCGAAGCCGAGGCGCCGGTCGGGCGCGCCGCGCACCGCGACCGCGCCCCCGCCCAGCTCGAGATCGGCCACCGCGGCCTCCAGCCGGTGCGCGGCGATGCGCAGCAGCTTGGCCCGCACGCGCGCGGCCGCGCCCACCACCGCGCCCACGTCGGTGACCGAGAACTTGTTCGAATAGTTGCCGGAGAGGTAGAGCCAGGGCGTGGTCGTCGAGTCGAAGCCCCGGGCCACCGTGATCGCGTCCGGGGTGAGGCCGAGCTCGTCCGCCACGATCTGGGCGAGGACGGTTTCGTAGCCCTGCCCGCTCGGCGGGTCGCCGAGCGACACGCGCACGTGGCCGTCGGGCTCCACGCGCACCATCGCGGCCTCCGCCGAGCCCGACGCCGCCCGCCGCCCGGTGACGATCTCGTACGATGCCAGGTTGGTGCCCGCCGGCTCCACCGAGGTGGCGAGGCCGATGCCGAGCAGCCGTCCGTCCTTCCGTGCCGCGGCCTGCTCGGTTCGGCGCGCCGCGTAGCCGAACCGCTCGAGGGCGAGCCGCAGGGTGGCCGGGTAGTCGCCGCTGTCGTACTGGGCGCCGGGCGGTGTGGTGTACGGCATCTGGGCGGCGGTGACGTAGTTGCGCTGGCGCAGCTCGGCCGGGTCCAGGCCGAGGCGGCGGGCCAGCAGCGCCATCGCGCGCTCGATCGCGAAGCACATGAACGGCTTGCCGATGCCACGGTTGGCCCCGCTCGGGCACTTGTTGGTCAGCACGGACCAGGCCTCGTAGCGCACCGCGGGGATCCGGTAGCCGTTGGCGATGTTGCCGAGTTTGATCAGGCTGTGCTGGGTCGGGGTGATGAGGTTCTTGCCCTCGTCCGCGATGTCACGCACCGACAGCGCCAGCACGGTGCCGTCGGCCCGGTAGGCCAGCTCCACGTCCATGATCCCATTGCAGGCGTGCATGAGCGCGGTGAGGTTCTCGATCCGGTCCTCGATCCACTTCACGGGCCGGCCGCTCTGGCGCGCGAGGAGCGCGCAGATCAGCAGGTAGGCCGGGCGGCGCTTGTTGCCGAAGCCGCCGCCGATGTCCGGGCAGGAGAGCCGCACGCGGGCCTGCGGCACCCCGAGCGAGGCGGCCAGCACCGAGATCGTGAGGCCCGGCCGCTGGTCGTTGGTCCAGAACTCGAAGACGTCGGTGCCCGCGTCGTACTCCGCGATGGCGCCGAAGGTCTCGAGCGGGGTGGAGGCGTAGCGCTGGATCGTGAACCGCTCGCGGAGCACGCCGTCCGCGCGCGCCATCGCCTCGTCCACCGGGCCGTAGGTGAGCGTGTCGTGCCAGATCACGTTGCTGCCGAGCTGCGGGTAGAGGAGGGGCGCGTCCGGCGCGATGGCGCCCTCCGGATCCACGACCGCGGGCAACGGCTCGTACTCCACCCGGATGCGCTCGAGGGCGTCCTCGGCGGTGGCGCGATCGACCGCGGCCACCGCGGCCACCGGCTCGCCCACGTAGCGCGCGCGGTCCACCGCCAGGCAGTAGTCGGGCACCGCCGCGGTGGTCGGGATGAGCGGGCGGATCGGGCCGGAGCGCGCGGCCGCCTCCGCGCCGGTGAGCACCGCGAAGACGCCCGGGAGCGCCTCCGCCTCGCGCGTGTCGATCGCCACGATGCGGGCGTGGGCGTACGGGCTGCGCAGCATCGCCGCGTGGAGCATGCGCGGGCGCGCGAGATCGTCCACGAAGCGGCCGCGGCCGGCGACCAGCCGCGCGTCTTCCTTGAGCGGCACCGGCCGCCCCACCCAGCCGGCGCCGGGCCCGTGGCTCACGCGCGGGCCTGGGTCGGGCGCGCGGCGACCGCCTGCTCCACCGCGCGCACGATGTTCACGTAGCCCGTGCACATGCAGAGGTTGCCGGAGATCGCCTCGCGGATGGTCTCGGTCGAAGGTGTCGGCTCCTGGGCCAGCAGCTCGGTGACGGTCACGATCATGCCGGGCGTGCAGAAGCCGCATTGCATCGCGTGGCAGACGCGGAAGGACTCCTGGAGCGGGCTCAGGCCCGCGGCCGGCGTCAGCCCCTCGATCGTCGTGACCGCGCGGCCGTCGAGCTGCGCCGCGAAGAGGAGACAGCTCCGCGCGCTCCGGCCATCCACCAGCACCGTGCAGGCGCCGCACACGCCGTGCTCGCAGCCCACGTGAGTGCCGGTGAGCCCGAGGTCTTCGCGAAGAAAGTCGGCGAGCGAGCGCCGCGCCTCGACCACGTGCGCCACCGGCCGGCCGTTGACGGTGAGGCGCACGGTGACGCGGTCGCTCGGCGCGGTCATCGCGCGTGCCCCGCGAGCCGCGCCGCCGCCTGCAGCAGGGCGCGCTCGGTGAGCACGGTGGCCAGGTGGCGGCGATACTCGGCGGAGCCGTGCACGTCACTCGGCGGATCGCAGTCGGCGCCGGCCGCCGCGCCGGCCCGCGCCGCCGCCTCCGCGTCCAGCGGGCCGCCCCCCAGCACCCGCTCCGCGCCGATCAGCCGGAGCGTCCGATCCCCAACCCCAAATCCCACCAGTCGCACCGCTTCAATCCCCTCTCCCCCGCGAGCGGGAGAGGGCAGGGTGAGGGGGCGGCGGCCCGGCCGCACGACCACCGCCACCCCCGCCAGCGCGAAGTCCCCAGGACGCCGCGCGATCTCGACGAACCCCCAGCCGGGCGGCGGTGCGGGGATCTCGATCGCGGTCAGGATCTCCTCGGGCTCGAGCGCGGTGGTCAGCAGGCCGCGGAAGAACGCGTCTGCCGCGACCTCGCGCGCGCCGTGCGGGCCCGTGATGTGGACGCGCGCGTCGAGGGCCAGCAGCGCCGCGGGCAGCTCCGCGGCGGGATCGGCGTGCGCCACGCTGCCGCCGAGCGTGCCCTGGTTCCGGATCGCCGCGTGGCCCACGTGCCGCGCGGCCTCGGCGAGGAGCGGGGCGCGTTCGCGCACCAGCGGCGAAGCCGCCAGCTCGGCGTGGCGCGTGAGCGCGCCGAGGCGGAGCCCGCCGTCGGGGAGCGGCGTGATGCCGGTCAGCTCACGCAGGCCATTGACGTCCACGAGGACCGCGGGCCGCACGAGCCGCATGTTCAGCATCGGGACCAGGCTCTGCCCGCCGGCCAGCAGCTTGGTGTCGCCGGGCGCCGCGGCGAGGAGCGCGGTCGCCTCCGCCAGGCTGTCGGCCCGCGCGTAGCGGAACGGGGCCGGCTTCATGTGCTACCTTCGGGACCCGGGCCGTCAACCATCACACGCGGTAGGACCCCATGAGGAGCCCCATGAAGATCCATCATCTCTACGTGGACAAGCAGGGAGAGTCGCACTTCGAGGACATGGAGATCCCGTACACCGAATCGGGCCGGGCCGGGAAGCTGTCGGCGCGGCTCCCCGCGACGGGCATCATCTTCAGAGAGGTGGCGCCCGACTACGATCTCGACTGGCACCCGGCGCCGCGGCGGCAGTACATCATCAACCTCGACGCGGGCGTGCAGATCACCGCGAGCGACGGGCAGTCGCGCAAGATCGGCGCCGGCGAGGTGATCCTCGTCGAGGACACCTGGGGCAAGGGTCACCTGTCCAAGGCCCTGGACGGCAAGCTCCGCCACTGCATCTTCGTCCCGATCGAGTAGCCGGCCGGCGGCCGATAAAGGCCCATCTGCTTCGTTGGCGACCTCGGCCGCACGCTCAACGTACAGGGAGTACGCCTCGCGTGCGCCCTTCGGTCGCCGCCTCGCAGCTGGACCTTTCTCGGCCGCCGGCAGCGATCAAGGTCGGTTGGCGAGCACCAGGGTACCGGCGGCCGAGAGCATGCCGCCCATGCCGTTGACCAGCGAGCAGCTCGCGCCGGGCACCTGGCGCGCGCCGCACTCGCCGCGGAGCTGCCGGGTGGCCTCGATGATCGGGAAGATGCCGTACATGCCGGAGTGGGTGTAGGAGAGCCCGCCGCCGTTGGTGTTGATGGGCAGGCGGCCGCCCGGGGTGGAGCGTCCCTCCGAGAAGAACTGCACGCCCTCTCCCGGCTTGGCCATGCCGAGCGACTCGAGCATGATCGGCGGCCCCGAGGTGAAGGCGTCGTAGAGCATGACGTGGTTGAAGTCCTTCGACGCGACGCCGGCCATCGAGAAGGCGCGCTCGCCGGCGAGGCGCGTGGCCGCGCTGATCGAGAGGCTGTCCATGTTCGTGACCATCACGTGCTCGGTGGCCTCGCCGAAGCCGCGCACGTAGACCGGCGGCTTGGCGCAGTCCTTCGCGCGGTCCGCGCGGGTGAGCACCACCGCGCCGCCCGCGTCGGTGACGAGGCAGATGTTGAGCAGGTTGAACGGGTAGGAGACGGGGCGCGAGTTCAGCACGTCGGCCACCGTGATGGGGTCGTGGAAGCGCGCCTTCGGATTGAGCGCGGCCCACTTCCGGGTGGACACCGCGACCTGGGCCCACTGCTCGAGCGTGGTCCCGTGCTCGTGCATGTGGCGCGTGGTGATCATGCCGAAGTAGCTGGTGGCGCCGCCGAACCCGTAGGGGAACTCGAACTGTCCGCTGAGCGCGGTGTCCCGGCTGCGGGTGACCCCGGTGCCGGAGCGGCCGGACTCTCCGTGAGAGACGACCGCGACGTCGCAGAGGCCGTGGTGCAGGGCGGCCACCGCGTGGCCGACCATGATGATGAAGGAGCAGCCGCCCACCGTGGTGCCGTCCACGTAGCGCGGCTTGACGCCCAGGGCCTCGCCGAGCGTGGCCGGGGAGTGCTGGCCCGCGGTGAAGATGCCGTCCACGTCCTTCACCTTGAGGCCCGCGTCGCGGACCGCGTTCGAGATCGCTTCCAGGTGCAGCGAGAGCTGGCTCGTGTTCGGCAGGGTGCCGATCTGGTCGCTCTCGTCCACGCCCACGATGCAGGCGGTGTTGCGGAGCTCGCGCTGCCGCTCGGCGACGGTGGCCATCGCGGTCACCGCCTCGGCTGGAACAGCGGCAGGGTCACCTCGTCGCTCACCTTGGTGAAGACGACCTCCACCGGCATGTCGCACTTGATCGCCTTCGGGGACGGCTCCACGTTGATCAGGTTCGACATCATGCGCGGGCCCTCGTCCAGCTCGATCATGGCGAGCACGTAGGGCGGCTTGATCTTCCACGCCTTCTGGAAGGCCTGGTGGGCGATCTCGAACGAGTGGAGCTTCCCGCGACCGCTCGCCTGCATCCAGCCGACCCGCCGCGAGTGGCAGCGCGGGCACAGGATGCGCGGGTAGAAGAAGACGTGGCCGCACTCCTCGCAGCGAGGGAGCAGCAGCTTCTCGGCTCGGCAAGCCTCCCAGAACGGCTTGGCTTCCGGGGTGATCGGCGTGGGTAGCGGGCGATCGACGTCCATGAGGCTCCTCTCTCGCGACGACGGGGTGACGACGAAACCGCTGAGACTGTACGCGGGGGCGGGGAGGGTGTCAACGAAGGCGGCGGCGCGCCCCGGAGGACGCGCCGCCGCCCGATGCGGCGGCCGCTATTCCTTGCTGATGCCGGTGGGCCCGTTGCTGAACTCGGCCCCGGTCGGCATGCGGCGCGGGGTCGGGTCCACGACGGCCCCGCCGGTGGGGCCGTTGCCGAACTCGGCGCCGCTTGGTACGTGGTCGGTCCCGATGAGCTGGGCGCCGCCGCCCGCCGGTCCATTGCTGAAGTCGGCGCCGGCGGGCATCTTCGCGTCGGTGCTCTGGGCCTCGGTCGAGCCGGTGAGCTCGGCCGCGCTGGCGGTGGCGTTGGCAAGACCCAGGGTGGAGAGGGTGAGGGCTACGAAGAGCAGGAAGCGCATCATGGCGTTCTCCTCCGGTCGGCGCGCTCGATGGCGCGACGCCGTGGTCGGGGTCAACTTCAAACAGCTCGATCAGATGGAGAGAGCGAGCCGGACCGGAGGAGCGCGGGTCGGAAGGGTGGCGCGCGCGGCCGCGACGGGGCCGTCGGCGGCATCGATGGCCGCGAGACGCAGGAAGCGCGGCGGGCGGGTGTCGACCGCCGGTACCGCGGGAGCGTCGGCGCTGCCGGTGAGGACGTGCTGGATCACATCGTCGACGCTGTCGTCGGAGAGGCCGGCGATCCAGGAAGGATCGGCCGGGCACGCGTGCGCGGCGAGCCTGAGCAGGACGACCAGGCCCATGGCGAGCGCCGCCACCCAGAAGGCGCGCATGCGAGAACGCTTCATCGCGGGCAGCCTACCACCGGGATCCTCACGGAGATAGTCGGCGTGACGCGGGTGCGTCTAGACCGCGGGCTCGCCCGCGGTGACCGCGATGCACTGGCCGGAGAGGTTCTTGGCCGCGTCGCTGCAGAGATACACCGCGAGCGTGGCGATGTCCTCCGCGGTGGTCATGCGCTTGAGCGGCGCGCGCTCGACGAAGTTTCGGCGCATGTCCTCGACCGCGACCCCGCGCACCTCGGCCTGCCCGGCGATCACCCGGTCGATGCGGTCGCCCTCGACGGCGCCCGGGGCGATCGCGTTCACCCGGATATTGAGCGGGGACAGCTCGAGCGCGAGACCGTAGGTCATGCCGACCTGCCCGGCCTTCGCCGAGCAGTAGCCGATGCGGTAGGGCAGGCCGCGCCGGCCCGCGGTGGACGTGATGTTGACGATCACTCCGCCGCCCGCCTTGATCATCTCTGGCACCGCGAAGCGCGTGCACATGTAGGAGGTGGTCAGGCAGGAGTTGATCGTGTAGAACCAGTCGTCGGTCGTGTACTCCTGCACGCGCTTGGTCGGACCGCCGTCGCCCGCGTTGTTCACGAGGACGTCGAGCTTGCCGAACGCCTTGACCCCCGCCGCGATCATCGTCTGCACGTCCGCTTCGGTCGCCGCGTCGCCGGTCACCGCCAGGGCCCGCCCGCCGTCGCCCTTGATCAGGGCCACCGTCTCCTCGACCAAGTCGCGGCTGCGGGCGGCGCAGACCACCGCGGCCCCTTCCCGGGCGAACAGGCGGCTCATGACGCGTCCGATGCCCTTGCTGGCGCCGGTGATGAGCGCCACCTTTCCCTCGAGCTGTCCCATGGGTCTCGTTCCTCTCGACGTGCGGTAATTCTTACCTCGGCGGGAGTGTACCTTTTTCCTCGCTGATGGGAGCGCCCAACGTGCGCCGGCCCCAATTGCGAGTACTTGCGCGCGACGTCGTGGCGCGATGCGCTGGCACGCGGGTTGCCAGCTAGAACCGCGGGAGGTGAACCATGACAACGAAAACCGTGAAGACCAGAATCGCATCCGCCGTGATCGGCCTGTCGCTGGTCACGCTCGCCACGACGGCGTGTGGAACGCTGGGCGGCGCCGCGATCGGCGCCGGTGCGGGAGCCGCGGTTGGGGCCGGAACCGGGTACGGAGCCGGCAAGGGCGCGCTGATCGGTACGGGCGTGGGCGCCGCCGCCGGCGCCATCTACGACATCACCAAGCACTAACCGGAGGAGCTCATGAAGCCGTACAACGCATTGGTGGTAGGAGTGGTGGCCACGATCCCGCTCTGGGCGGGCTTCGCGGCCGGGCAGACGAAGCCCTCATGCGATCAGATGAAGGCCTCCGCGCCCGAGAAGGTCGAGGGGCGGGTGGTCCGGGTGGACGCCGCGGCCGGGAAGGTCGCGGTGGCGGAAAACGACGGCAAGACGCACGAGTTCCAGGCCTCGAAGGAGA
>DATFUK010000266.1:0-7329 GCA_035260865.1 Candidatus Methylomirabilota bacterium
ATCGCGCTCGCGAAGAGGCCCTTCACGTCCGGGCTCGCGATGCGCTCGGCGAGCCCCTTGAGGTCGAGCGGAATCCGGTACCGCTTGAGGTAGCGGGTCAGGTCCACGTTGGCCTCGTAGAGGGCGACCGGGAAGCTGACCTTGGCGTTGAGCTCCGCAAGCCCGGGAATGTCCACGTCGACCACGACCGCGCCCTCCCCCCGCAGCCGATCGAGCGCCGCGGTCGCCAGCCGCTCGGTCTCCGGGTCGAGGTTCTTCCAGAACACCGCGCGGGGGACACCCACCCGAAGACCGCTCAGCGGGGCCGGGACCACCTTGTCGCGGGCCCCGGTGATGATCGTGTCGAGCAGCACCAGGTCGGCGACCTCGCGCGCCATCGGTCCCGCGGTGTCGCGGGTGTGGGCGATGGGCGTGATGCCCTCCTGCGAGTAGCGCCCCAGGGTGGGCCGGAGCCCGCTGATGCCGTTGAGCGCGGCCGGGACGCGCACCGAGCCGCCGGTGTCGGAGCCGAGCCCGGCCGGGGCCATGCGCGCGGCGATGGCATTGCCGGTGCCGCCCGAGGAGCCGCCCGCGATGCGCGAGGCGTCGTAGGCGTTGCGCGCGGGGCCGAACGCCGCGTTGTTGCTGGTGATCCCGAAGGCGAGCTCGTGCATGTTGGTCTTGCCGAGCATGATCGCCCCCGCGCGGATCAGCTTCTCGACGACCGGCGCGTTGCGGGCGGGCACGAAGGCCCGGAGCCCGGGAGTCCCCGCCGAGTTGGGGAGGCCGGCCACGTGGATGTTGTCCTTCACCACGATGGGCACCCCGTGCAGCGGTCCCGCGAAGCTCTTGCGGGCGGCCAGCCCGTCGGCCCGGCGCGCGGCCGCGAGCGCGTGCTCGCGCTCGAAGGTGATGAAGGCGTTGAGGTCGCGCCGGCGCTCGGCCATGTCCACGAGGGCCCGCACCAGGTCCTCGCTCCGGAGGGTCCCGGCCCGGATGCGCGCCGCCGCCTCCACCGCCGACAGCTCGGTCAGCTCCTGCGCCCCCGCTCCGCCGGGCATTCCGGTCATGGCCACGATGATCGCCCCGATCGCGCACCACGCGCCGCGCCGCCGGATGGTGTGCATGCGGCGATTCTGTCATACTCGGTCGAATTCCGGCGCGAAAGGAGCGACTCCCGATGGCGCGAGCGAATCTGAACGGCATCGAGATCGACTACCAGGCGAGCGGGGCCGGCCCCGTGGTGCTCCTGAGCCACGGCTACTCCGCCACCCGTCGGATGTGGGACGATCAGCACCGCGCGCTGGGCGACCGCTACCGCGTCATCAGCTGGAGCATGCGCGGGCACGGCGCCACCGAGAGCCCCGCGGATCCGGCGCGCTACTCGGCCGAGCTCACCATCGCGGACATGAAGGCCCTGCTCGGCCACCTGGGAGTCGAGCGGGCGGTGATCGGGGGGCTCTCTCTCGGCGGGTACGCCTCGCTCGGCTTCGCGCTCGAGCATCCGCGGATGACCCGCGCGCTCGTGATCTGCGACTCGGGCCCCGGCTACCGCAACGCGGACGCGCGCGAGGCGTGGAACGCGCGGGCCCGCGAGCGCGCGGTGTCGCTCGAGACGCGCGGGCTGGAGGCCCTCGGCCGGAGCCGCGAGGTCCAGGAATCGGCGAGCCTCCACCGCTCGGCGCAGGGCCTCGCCCACGCCGCGCGCGGCATGCTCGCCCAGGAGGGCTCGCGGGTGATCGACGGGCTCGCGGGCATCCGGGTACCCACGCTCGTCATCGTGGGGGATCAGGACCAGCCGTTCCTCGCGCCCTGCGAGTACATGGCGAAGAAGATCCCCGGGGCGAGGCTCGAGGTGATCCGGGGCGCCGGACACTCCTCGAACCTCGACCAGCCGGAGGCCTTCAACCGCGTGCTGCTCGACTTCCTCGATTCGCTGCCGTCCGCCTGATTCGCGCCCCGGCTACTGCACCGGCGAGAAGGCGGCCGGCATCATGATCTTGTTGGCCATCGTGAGCAGCGTGTCGGCGCCGCCCGGGGGCGGCCACACCCCCATCTCGCGCGCCTTGTTCCGCACCGCGGTCCGCTCGTCCATGCTCTTGTAGGCCCAGATGTGGATGAAGCGGTTGGCCTCGCCGTGCTCGACGTGCCCGGCCAGCGCGATCGGCGACATCTTGACCCGCTCCTCGATCTTGGACTCCCAGCGCTTGATCAGGTCGGGGAGCGTGCCCGCCTTCATCGCGTAGTAGCGCATCTCGAAGAACGGGCCCATCTTGCCCGGCTTGAGGTCGGGCAGGAACGCGAACGGCACCACGATCTCGGACTGCATGGTCTCGATGAACTCGGCGATCTTGGGCGGCCAGTTGCCCGCCTTCACCGCCTCCGCCCGCAGGCGGTTGCGCTCGCTGATGTTCTCGTAGGGCCACACGTGGATGATCTCGTTCAGCGGCCCGATCTCGGTGTGCCAGAACGCGGCGAGCGGCGAGATCTTCTTGCGGTTCTCGTAGGCCTCGCCGAAGCGCTTCTCGACCTCGGGGAGGCTGCCCACCTTCACGCGGTACGTGCGGATCTCGTAGATCATGTCCCCACTCCTTTTCCACTGCGTGAGCTGCAAGCGCGGCGACTGGGCCGCCGCTACTGGGCCGTCCATCCTCCGTCGATCACCAGCTCGCTCCCGGTGACGAAGGACGACTCGTCCGAGGCGAGGTAGAGCACTCCGTAGGAGACCTCGTCCGGCTCGCCGTACCGGCCGAGCGGGATGCGCGAGACCATGTACTCGTAGTGCCCGGGGTCGCCGCGGCGCGCCTCGGTCATCGGGGTCACGATCGGCCCGGGGTGCACCGAGTTGGCCCGGATGCGCTCGCGCGCGTACTGCACCGCGGTCAGCTTGGTCAGGGTGCGCACCGCACCCTTGCTGGCCTGGTACTGCGGGCTGCTGCGCTCGAGCCCGACCATCCCGAGCTGGGAGGAGATGTTGACGATCGAGCCCCCGCCGCTCCGGCGCATCGCGGGGATCGCGGCCTTGGTGCCGAGGAAAACGCCCTTGGCGTTGACGTCCATGCCGTGGTCCCACGCCTCGGACGTCGTGTGCTCGAGCAGGCTGCCCCCGCCCACCCCCGCGTTGTTCACGAGCACGTCGAGCCGCCCGAAGCGCGACACCGCGGTGGCCACCGCGCGCTCCCAGTCCGCCTCGCTCGTCACGTCGAGGCGCACGTAGACCGCCTCCCCGCCCTTGCCCGCGATCTCGGCCTCGACCCGCTTGCCCTCCGCGTCGAGGATGTCGCCCAGGACCACGCGGGCGCCTTCCCGGGCGAAGAGGATCGCCTCCGACGCGCCCATGCCGCGCGCGCCCCCGCTGATCAGCGCCACCTTGCCCGCGAGTCTCACTTGGTGCCGAAGAGCCGGTCGCCCGCGTCGCCCAGGCCCGGGACGATGTAGCCGTGCTCGTTGAGGTGGCTGTCGATGGCCGCGGTGTAGACCGGCACGTCGGGATGCTCGCGGTGGAAGTGCTCGAGGCCCTCCGGGCAGGTCAGGAGGCAGACGAATCGGATCGAGCGCGGGGCGGTGGCCTTCACCCGGTGGACCGCGGCGACCGCCGAGTTGCCGGTGGCGAGCATGGGATCGAGCACGACCGCGTCGCGCTCCCCCATCTCGTGCGGCACCTTGAAGTAGTACTCGACCGCCTGGAGCGTCTTGGGGTCGCGGTAGAGGCCCACGTGGCCGACGCGCGCGCTGGGCAGGATGCGCAGCATGCCGTCGAGGAGGCCGTTGCCCGCGCGCAGGATCGAGATCAGCACGATCTTCTTGCCGTCGAGGAGCCGGATCGTGGTGGGCCCCACCGGGGTCTCCGCGGGAACCTCGTGGGTGGGCAGCTCGCGCGTCACCTCGTAGGCCAGCAGCATGCTGATCTCGGCGAGCAGGCTGCGGAACTCCGACGTGCTCGTCTCACGCTTCCGCATGAGACCGAGCTTGTGCTGCACGAGCGCGTGGCCGATGACGACGACGTGGTCCAGGGCTAGACCAATTCGAGCTGCGAGCGGCCCCAGGTCACGTCCACCTCGCGGGCCGGGCTGACCATCGCGGGTCCCTCGTCGGGGGCGGTCGGCCCCTCGCCGGCCACGGTGGTGCGGTGCATGACGCGGCGGTACTTCGACTCGTCCCACGGCCGCCCGCGGTGGAGCATGCACCGGTTGTCCCACATCACCAGGTCGCCGACCTGCCAGCGATGCGTGTAGACCAGCTCGGGCCGGGTGGCGGCCTCCCGCAGCTCGCGCAGGAGCGCGCGCGCCTCGGTGGTCGGCATGCCCACGATCTCGCACGCGTGCGAGCCCACGTAGAACGCCTTGCGGCCGTTGACCGGATTGGCGCGCACCAGGGCCTGGCGCACCGGCGGCACCTGGGCCGCGTGCTCGGGCGGCATCAGCCCGTCGTCCACGAGCCCCCGCGAGTACACGAAGCTGTGGATGGCCACCTTGCCGTCGAGGAAGCGCTGCATGTCCACGGGCAGGCGCTCGTAGCCCACCCGCATGCTCGCGAACTGGGTCTCGCCGCCCTCCGGCGGGATCTCGCGGGCGGAGAGCAGCGACGCGCGCGCGGGCACCTTCTTGAACGAGCTGTCGGTATGCCACATCTGATTGCCGGCGTTGAAGAGATTGCGCTTGTCGCCCGCCGGGATCAGGCGGCCATCCCCGTCCACGTTGGAGAGGTTCGAGATCTGGGGCGGGGTGCTCGCCAGGGTGTTGATGCTCCGGATGGTGGTCTCGAGCGGCCCGAAGCGCCGGCTGAACGCGAGCTGCTCCTCGTCGGTGAGGGCCTGGCCGCGGAAGAGCAGCACCGAGTGCTCGTTGAACGCGGCCGCGATCTCGGCGAAGGTCGCCTCGTCCACCGTCTTGACGTCGACGCCCACGATCTCGGCCCCGACCAGCGGGTGGAGCTTCCTCGTCGTCAGTGACATGGCGCGCCCTCCTTCCGGGGTCCCGATCATAAGCGAGCGGGTCGGGGGCCCGCAACCGCTTGCGCCCACTCGGGTGCCGGGTATGCTCTCAGCCGGGAGGCCCCACCATGTCCACCGTCTCGTCCCCGATCAGCATCGTCATCGACCGTCTGGCCCTTGGACCGACGGCCCCCGCGCGCGACGGCACGACCCCGCTGCGCACGCGGGTCGCGGAGGTCGTCGCGCAGATGGGCCCGGGCCCATGGGCGCGCCGGATCATCGCCGACGAGCGCAACCTGGTGACCCTCATCGCCTCCCCGCCCGGCGCCGGCAATCGCCCGCACTGGCACCGCGAGTTCGACGAGTGGTGGGTGGTACTGGCCGGGCGGCTCCAGTGGGAGCTGACCGGCGGAGTGGTGGTGGACGCGGCCAAGGACGACATCGTGTGGGTGCCGCGCGGCACCGTGCACCACATCAAGAACGTCGGGACCGAGCTGTCGCTGCGCCTGGCGGTGGCGATGCCGCCGGCCTGGCACTTCTATCACCCGTGCGAGCAGTGCGGCTTCTCCGACGACGGGCCTCGAGAGTGGTGTGCCTGATCGGAGGGGGCCTCGACGGCCCCCTCCGAACCTCACCCAGAACGGGTTGCGCCGGCGCTCGAACCGAGGTTGCTCGGACGCGCGCGTTGAGCGTCTTGCGTAGGCCAGCGCGCCTGCTTATGCTGTGGCGCACCACGTGGTACCAGGTAGCGGGGCACTGAAAGGGGAGCGTCCATGACGACGGCAGCGGGTCCCTCTCACGTCTACGTTGGAGCGGCGAAGTGGACCGGCGGGAGCAAGAGCGGGGTGTTCCGGCGCGGGGACGGTGACGCGCGCTGGGAGCTCTGCGACAAGGGCCTCCCGGACGACGTGCACGTGCAGGCGATCACGGTGCACCCGACCAATCCGGACGTGGTGTACGTGGGCACCCAGAACGGGCCCTACCGGAGCGTGGACCGCGGCGAGCGCTGGGAGCGCCTGCCCTTCCCCGAGGACGGCGGTCAGGTCTGGTCCATCACCGTGCATCCGAAGAACCTCCGCACGCTCTTCGCGGGCACCTCCCCGGTGGGGATCTACCGCAGCGACGACGAGGGCGCCTCGTGGCGGAAGCTGCCGAACGCGGTGCAGGCCGAGCGCGTGAAGATGCCGTTCGCCTGCCGCGTGATGCGCATCGACATCGATCCCGCCCAGCCCGACCACATCTACGCCGCGCTCGAGGTCGGCGGGGCCATGCGGAGCCTGGACGGGGGCGCGACCTGGAGTGACTGCAGCGGCGACCTCGTGAAACTCTCCGAGCTGCCGCATCTGAAGAGCCGCATCGTGAGCGACAGCGAGATGGAGGGCATGCTCGACGGCCACGCCCTCTGCGTGAGCGCGGCCGCTTCCGGCACCGTGATCCTGGCCCTGCGCATGGGCCTCTTCCGCAGCACCGACAACGCGGCGCACTGGAAGGACATGGAGGTCGGCCGGTTCTCGCCGCTGACCTACAGCCGCGACATCCGCGTGTCGCCGCAGGATCCCCGCGTGCTCTACGCGTGCCTGAGCCCGGCCGCGCGCAGCGAGGACGGCTCCGTCTATCGGAGCGCGGATCTGGGCGAGACGTGGACGCGCTTCGACCGCGGGGTCAAGGCCGAGAGCACGATGATGGCGGTGGCCCTCCACCCGCGCGACGCCGACCGCGTCTACTGCGTGAGCCGCACCGGCCAGGTCTTCGGGACCGAGGACGCCGGGCGCACCTGGCGCGAGGAACGGCTGCCCGACGGCGTCGGCGACGTCTACGCGATCGCCTGCGGGTGACCCACTAGCCCGCTCACCTCCGCCCCCCTCACCCTGCCCTCTTCCCTGAGGGGAGAGGGAGGGAGGGAAGGCTGGAGGTCGTGGACGAAGCAGCGCACGTCGCCCAGGTACTCGTAGTGCTCGGTGTGGGCCGGCAGCTCGGCCGCGTCGAGCCCGAGTGAGCGCAGCACCGGCTCGGTGAGGAGCGCGTAGCCGCCCTTTCGCCCCAACCCGTTCTTCAGGAGCCGGTGGACCAGGATGACCGCGGTGCCGGTCACCCGGTTCCGCCCACCCACCGTGTGCCGCAGGAACGGCCCATGGTGGACCACCATCTTCAGGTCGAGCGTGCCGGTCTGCTGACAGGCCCCGCACGAGCAGGTATCCGCGTCCTGCATCACCCGCTGCCGCGCCTTGAAGGCGGCGAAGGCGTCGTCCAGCACCTCGAGCAGCCGGGCTTGCGGGAGCGGAGCCCCCTCCCCGCCGAGGGCGAACACCGCGTCGCCCTCGATCTCCTGGATCTCGAGCGGCGGCGAGAGGTGGCCGACCACCTCGTCGAGCAGGGCCGCGATGATATCGGAGCCGTGCTCGAGCTCGGTGGTGGTG
>DATFUK010000267.1:0-11853 GCA_035260865.1 Candidatus Methylomirabilota bacterium
TGAAGGCTACTTGGCGCCTAGCGTAATCCCTTGACGGGGTTCCGGATCAACACACCTGGTCCCGAGGTGACAGGGGCCGTCAACGGGGGGCGGCAAGGGTCAGCCGTCCGCCTTGACCTCCGCGAACACCTGGCCCGCCGCGATCATGGCCTCGCGGATGACCGGCACACCCACGTAGCCCGACATGTGGATCAGCGTCTCGATCAGCTCGGTCTCGGTCCAGCCCTGCCGCAGCGCCATGCGCAGGTGGATGCGCAGCTCGGGCTCGCGCCCGGTGGCCGCGTCGGAGACCACGCACACGAGCGTGCGCGTCTTGAGATCGAGGCCCGGCCGCGTCCAGAGCGCGCCGAAGACGTTCTCGGTGGCCACGTCGATGAACTGGCGCATGACCGGGTCCTTGTAGGTGGTCGCGTTCACGCGCTCCACGTACTTGTCGCCCAGCAGCTTGCGGCGGATCTCACTGCCCTTCCGATGGAGCTCGCTCTCTGCCATGGTCGTCTCCTGGTCGCGCTAGCGCCGAGCGCCGGGACCGAAGAACCCGCCCTTGGGCCGGCCGTGGGCGTGGTAGTGGTCGGGGATGTTGCGCATGTGGTCGTCGATGTAGCACTCGCCGACCTGCTGGGTCGCTACCTCGCGCAGGCGCGCGTGCATGTGGGTGAGGTGCTCGGCGGGCGGCTCGGTGCCGTGGTAGCGCCAGACCACCATGGGCACCGCGCAGATCTCACACTCGGCGATCCAGCAGATGTCGTCTTCGTGGAACCACGGGGTGATGCGCGCGGCGCGACAGAGATCGCAGCCGGCGACCTTGGCGAAGGCGGGATCCATGGAGCGGAGCGACCGGCCGCTACCCTACCCCCAGAGCGCCCGCATCACGTGCATCGCCACGCGCCGGTTGTAGTCGCGCACGAGCCCGCGGATGCGGAAGATGTCCAGCACCCACCACGCGGCGAGCCCGCCCAGGGTGATCCAGAACAGGACCTGGAGCCCGCGCTTGCGCAGATAGAGGTAGTGCCAGCCGAGGGGCAGGAACGCGAGCGCGACCGCCGGCGACTTCGCCTGGGCCCGGTAGCGCCACAGGAAGGCGCGCTGCTGATCCGGGGTGAGATACGCGAGCTGCTCGCGCACGGTGCGGGACAGGGACGAGGCGACCCGCGCGGGAATCACGACCGACCGATCGTTGCGCGCCTCGGGCCCGCGCCGCTGCGCGGCACGATCGGGGGGCGGCGCGGTCGGCTTGCGAAACACCGACGATTCCTGTCCCGACTGTGCCCTCATGGCGCTCGTTCCCCCGGGGCGGGTAGGAGCAAGAACAGCGCCAGCCGGACGGGTCAGACGGGACTTGGACTTAGCGGGCGATCGCTGATGAACGATTCTCACGTGTCACTCCGGTCGTCCACAGGAGGACGCTTGCTGGGTGTCAATTTTTGACCTCCGGCCAGACCACCATGCCGGTTCCCGACCGCCAGGCCACCGCGGGCATGTACGCGAGCACCTCGGCGGGCCCGCTGGTGAACGCGAGCGCGAGGATCCAGGCGAGCAGCTCCGCGGTGCCGCCGGAGCCCGCCGCTTCCATCCGCTCGAGCGTGCACTCGCGCAGCAGCGCCGCGTGGTCGCCCTGCTTGAGCAGGCCGAGGAACCACCGGTCGAACGCCTCGTCCACCCAGAAGTAGCGCGGACCGCCCGGCTCGTGGGAGAGCCCGCCGGTGGCGACCACCGCGACGCGCTCGTCGCCGGACGAATAGTCCCGCACCATCTCCCGGAGGGTCGTCCCCACCTCGTAGGCGCGCGCGGGCGTCGGGATGGGCGGCACCGTGCAGTTCATCGTCACCGGCACCAGCGAGATGTCGCCCGCGGGGTTGAGATAATGCATCGGCACCGAGACCCCGTCGTCGAACTGCATCTCCCGCAGGTACGACAGCGCCAGCCGACGCCGCGCGCCCTCGTTGACCAGGTAGCGGGCGAGCGCCGGGTGGCCGGGGATCCGGTACTTCGCGAGCGCGAGCCACTCGTCGTACCAGTCGGCGGGCCCCACGTGCTCGGGGCCGATCCCCACCGTGTACTCCGGCGTATTGTTGATCGGCCAGTTGAGCAGGTGATCGTTGCTCACGAGCAGGATCACGTCGGGGCGGGCCGCCCGCAGCCGCTCCCGCATCTCGTCGAGGGCGCGCCGAGCCTCGACCTGCTGGTCCTCGGGGGCCCGCTCGAACCAGCCGGTGAGCCCGGGCGAGTGGGTCATCGCCATCGCGGCCACGATGCGCGCCACGCTCAGCCCTCCCGCCGCGGCGGCGGGGCGGCCATCCGTTCCGCGGCGGCGGTCTCGGCCGGGTAGGCGCGCCGGTAGGCCTCGAGCGCCGGATGGCTATTGCTGTTGGCGGAGGCCCCGAAGAAGAGCCGGAGGATCTGGGGGATGTAGTACTGGTGCACCCCCATCTCGTTGAGCCGCCGGACGTCCTTGTCGCGCACCGCCTCGTACTCTTCGCGGCTCAGGCCGAACTCGCGGGCGAGGCCTTCGAGGTCGCTGAGCCAGCGGGCCCGGAGCACCGCGTCCCGGCGGACGTAGAAGATCATCTCGTTGACCGGCAGGGTCTTGTCGCAGCGCTCGACGTTACCCATCGGCCGATCCCTTGAGCACCCTGGGATTCACCTTCAGGAACATGATCACGCAGCGCTCCGACCCGAGATTGCGGACGTCGTGCGACACGCTTCTCGGAAACGTCACGATCGATCCGGCCGGCACCACGACCTCGCGACCGTCGATGGACATGGTCGCCGTGCCCTGCAGCACGAAGATCGCCTCTTCCTCCCTGGGATGGCTGTGCATGACGGTGGACTGACCCGGCTCGTAGCAGGCGATCTCCGACCAGAGCTGCTCGGTCTTGAAGAGCATCTTGCGGACGCGCTTGTCGGGGGCGAAGGCCTTCAGCGCGTGCAGATCGAAGACCTGCGCTACACCGGTTACACGCGAGGCCACCATCTCGTCCATTCCGCTCGGATCATAGCGCGCTCGCGTGGCGTCCGCCACCGGCCCGCCCCGCGCGGGGAAGTTCGTCGTTGACATCGCCCGACCCGTTCAGTAGAACAGGCCGACGGCCGTGCCACAGCCCCCCGCCTCGTCCCTCTCGGTCGCTCGGCGCCTCGCGCGATTCGTGTCCGGCTTCTCGCTCGACGCGGCGCCGCCCGCGGTCTCCGCGCAAGGGACGCTGCTGGCGCTCGACACCCTCGGAAGCTGCCTCGCGTCCTCCCGGCAGGACTTCGGCCGCTCGGTGATGGAGGCCGCGGGGCGCCTCGGGGGCCCGCCGGAGAGCGGGGTGATCGGCAGCAAGGCCCGGATCGGCGCGGCCGCCGCCGCGCTCGCCAACGGCACCCTGGCCCACGGGCTCGATTTCGACGACACCCGCGAGGACGCCATCGTCCACACCGGCTGCGTGGCGGTGACCACCGCACTGGCGGTGGGCGAGGCGGTGGAGGCCTCCGGCCGCGCCGCCCTCGAGGCCTTGATCGCGGGCGTGGAGGTGATGTGCCGGATCGGCCTCGCGGTGCCGGGCCGCTTCCACGCGCGGCACTACCACCCGACATCGCTCACCGGCAGCTTCGCGGCCGCCGCGGTGGCGGGGCGGCTCCACCGGTTGACCGAGGACCAGCTCGTCCACGCCTTCGGCATCTGCGGGAGCCAGGCCTCCGGGATCATCGAGTACCTGGCCGACGGCTCCTGGACCAAGCGCCTGCATCCCGGCTGGGCCGCCCACGCGGGCGTGACCGCGGCGGTCCTCGCCCGCGCCGGGTTCACCGGGCCGGAGACGGTGTTCGAGGGCGAGCACGGCTTCTACGCCGCGTTCGCGGGGGGCCACGATGAGGCCCGGCTGGAGGCGCTGCTCGAGAACCTGGGGCGCGCGTGGGAGATCACCAACCTCACGTTCAAGCCCTATCCTTGCGGCTCCATCGCGCATCCCTACATGGACTGCGCGCTGCGCCTCCGCGAGCGCTACCGGCCGCGGCCCGAGGAGATCGCGGAGGTGCGCTGCCGCACCGCGGCGGGCCCGATCCCGCGCCTCTGGGAGCCGCTCGCCGCGAAGCACCGCCCGAAGAACGGCTACGCGGCCAAGTTCAGCCTGCCGTACCTGCTCGCCTCGATCCTGGTCAACGGCCGCGCGACCCTCGCCGACTTCACCGACGAGGCGGTGCGCGACGAGACCCTGCGCGGCGTGGCCGGCAAGGTCCACTACGATATCGACCCGACCATCGACTACCCGCGACACTTCATCGGGCACGTGGCGGTGCGCCTGACCGACGGACGCGTGCTGGAGGAGCGGCAGGATCACCCGCGCGGGGGGCCCGATGCCCCGATGACCCGCGAGGAGCTCACCGCCAAGTTCCGCGCCAACGCGGCGGAGGCCATTCCCGACGCGCAGGCCTCGCGCGTGGTCGCGCTCGTGGACGCGCTCGCCGCGCAGCCGCGGCTCGCGCCCCTGATGGACGCCCTCACCGCCTAGAGGAGTCGTGATGAGACACCGCCGCCTCGCGCTCGTCCTGTTGGTCTCGGCCCTGATCGCTTGCGCGGCCCCCACTGCCGCGCAGGATGCGCGGCTCGAGGCCGCGCGCAAGGAGGGCAAGGTGGTCTGGTACACCTCGCTCGCGCTCACGAGCTCGGAGAAGGTGGCCAAGCTCTTCGAGACCGCGTACCCGGGCGTGAAGGTCGAGGTGCAGCGCACCGGCTCGCAGCGGATCCTGCAGCGGATGATGCAGGAGCTCCAGGCCAACATCAAAAACGTGGACGTGGTCCACACCTCCGACGCCGGCCACTACGTGCTGCTGAAGGAGAAGCAGCTCCTGATGCGCTACACCCCGGCCGGGGTCGACCGCTTCGCGCCCGGCTTCAAGGACAAGGACGGCTTTCACTACGGCCTGCGCGCCACCGTCAACGTCATCGCCTACAACACCCAGAAGGTCAGCGCCGCGGAGGCTCCCCGCACCTGGAAGGACCTGCTCGACCCGAAGTGGCGCGGGAAGCTCGTCACCGCCCACCCCGGCTACAGCGGGGTGATCGCGACCCACGTCCTGGCCCTCGTGCACCTGCACGGCTGGGACTACTTCAAGGCGCTCGCCCAGAACAAGCCGATGCTCGTGCAGTCGGCGGTGGACCCGGGCGGCATCGTGGCCTCCGGGGAGCGGCCGGTCGCGGTCAACGGCGGCGACTACACCTTCTACCAGCTCAAGAAGAAGGGCAATCCGGTGGAGATCGTGTTCCCGAAGGAGGGCGTGCCGCTGGTGGTCTCCCCGAGCGCGATCACGAGCTTCGCGCCCCATCCCAACGCGGCCCGGCTCTTCACCGACTTCATCTTCTCGCGGGAGATCCAGCAGGTCCTCGCCGACACCGAGGGCCTCTACACCGGCCACCCGGAGGTGAAGTACCCCGCCGACCGGCCGAAGCTCGGGGATCTCAAGCTCCTGCAGCTGGACCCGGAGGAGCTCGAGAAGCGCAACGAAGAGATCAAGACGCGCTTCGTGGAGTTCTTCGGCGCCTAGCGCGCCCGCCATGGCGGAGGCGTCCGCGGCATCGCCCAGGCCGAGTCGTCTCGACGGGCTCGACCGCGCCGCCCCGGTCTGGCTGCTCGCCGCGGCCGCGCTGGTCATGCTGATCCTGCTGCCCATGGGCTGGCTCGCCTACATCAGCGTGACCGGCCCGCGGGGGGGCTTGACCCTCGCCCACTACGCGCGCGTGCTGGGGGACCCGCCGCTGCAGAAGGCGCTCTGGAACACGGTGGTGCTCGCCTTCTGGTCCGGCCTCGTCGCCCTCGCGATCGGCGCGCCCATGGCCTGGCTCTCCGCCCGCACCGACCTGCCCGGGCGCCGGATCATCCAGAGCCTGATCATGGCGTCGTTCGTGACGCCGCCATTCCTGGGCGCCTTCGCGTGGGTGATGCTCGCGGGCCCCAACGCGGGCTATCTCAACCAGCTCTACCGCGGCCTCACCGGCGCGGAGGGGCCGCTGCTCAACATCTTCTCGATGCCGGGGCTCATCTTCGTGGTGGCGATCTACACGTTCCCGTACGTCTACATCATGATCGCCAACACGCTCGGCCTCATCGCCTCCGATCTCGAGGACGCCGCCGCCATCCTGGGCGCGGGCCGCCTGCAGGTGGCGCGCACCATCACGCTGCCGATGGTGCTGCCCGCGATCCTGAGCGGCTTCATCCTGGCCGTGCTGCAGGCCCTGGCCCTCTTCGGCTCCCCGGCGATCCTGGCCCTGCCCGCGGGCTTCCACACCGTGACCACCCAGATGTGGGCGTTCTTCCAGTACCCGCCCCGCGCCGAGCTGGCCGCCGCGTTCTCGATCCCGCTCCTGCTCGCGACCGCGCTCCTGCTGCTCGTCCAGAAGAAGCTGCTCGGGCGGCGCGGCTACGCCGCGGTCGGCGGCAAGGGTGGGCAGCGGCGCATCATCCGGCTCGGCCGCTGGCGGCTTCCCGCGCTCGCGGGGTGCCTGGCCGTGCTGGCCGGCGCGGTGTTCCTGCCCTACGGCATCCTGCTCAAGGCCGCGTTCGCGCGCGCCTGGGCCCAGCCGCTCACGCCCGCGAACTTCACCCTCGAGAACTGGTCGTTCACCTTCCTGCACAGCGCGACCCAGTCCGCGATCGTCAACACCCTGGAGCTCGGCGTGCTCACCGCCTGCGTGGGCGCGGGGCTCGCCACCGTGCTCGCCTACGTGACCAACCGGCGGCTCGTGGCGGGCCACCAGGTGCTGGGCTTCCTCGCGGTGGCCCCGGTGGTCATCCCGGGGGTGGTGCTGGCGGTGGCCCTCTTCGTCGCGTACACGCGGCCGCCGTTCCTCCTCTACGGCACCCTGTGGATCCTCTTCATCGCCTATCTGACCAAGGAGATGCCGGTCGGCTACTCGCAGGCCGACGCCACCATGCGCGGCATCCACCCCGAGCTCGAGGAGGCGGGCCGGATCCTGGGCGCGGGCCGCCTGCGCGTGCTGCGCGAGATCACCGCGCCGCTCGCCCGGAGCGGCATCATCGCCACCTGGTGCTTCGTCTTCATCGGGGTCATCCGCGAGCTCTCGGCCTCGATCATCCTGTTCACCCCGAACACCAAGGTCATGTCGGTGGTGATCTTCGACCTGAAGGAGGAGGGCCAGTTCGGGGCCATCGCGGTGCTCGGGGTGTTCATGCTCGTGATGACCTTCGCCACGGTGGCGCTCATGCAGGCCCTGCTCGGCCGCGACGTCCTGGGCGCGCGGCCCTCGACCGGCTCGGGCTAGCTCCGTGCCTGCCTTGTTGCCGGGGATGACACCGAGCGAATGGTCGGGGCCGCTTCGAGCGCGGGCTAGGCCCGCGCAACCTGTCTCCGGGGAGAGGTTCGGAAGGGGGGCGTAGCCCCCTTCCGAGAACCCCATGCCCGACGTCACCATCACCGGCCTGACCAAGCGCTTCGGCGACGTCGCCGCGGTGTCCGGGCTCGACCTCACCGTGCGGCCCGGCGAGCTGGTCGCGCTCCTCGGCCCTTCCGGCTGCGGCAAGACCACGACCCTGCGGCTGGTGGCGGGCTTCATGGCGCCGGACGCGGGGGAGATCCGGGTGGGCGAGCGCGTGCTGTCCGCTCCCGGCACCGTGATCCCCCCCGAGCGACGGCGCATGGCGATGATCTTCCAGAGCTACGCGCTCTGGCCGCACATGACGGTGGCGCAGAACGTGGCCTACGGGCTCCGCTTCTCGAAGACCCCGCGCGCGGAGCGGGGCGGCAAGGTGGACGAGATGCTCCGCGCGGTGCAGCTCGCGGGCTACGGCGCGCGCTATCCCGGGGAGCTCTCGGGCGGCCAGCAGCAGCGGGTGGCGGTGGCGCGCGCCCTGGTGGTGGAGCCCGAGATTCTCTTGCTGGACGAGCCGCTCTCCAATCTCGACGCGAGCCTCCGCGAGGAGATGCGCTTCGAGATCCGCCGCCTGCACGAGCGCTTCGGCATCACCACGCTCTACGTTACCCACGACCAGGCGGAGGCGATGGTGATCTCGGACCGGGCCGCGGTGATCCGCAACGGCCGGGTCGAGCAGATCGCCGCGCCGCACGAGCTGTTCGAGCGGCCGCGCACGCGCTTCGTCGCCGAGTTCATCGGCAAGACCAACCTGATCGACGCGGTGGCCGACGCCGAGGGCCGGGTGGTCCGGGGCCACCTGCAGCTCCGGGTGGCCGCCGACCGCCTCACCCCCGGGGCGCCCGTGGTGGTGTCGATCCGGCCGCACCTCATCGCGCTCGGGCCGCGGGCCGGCGCGGGGACCGCGTCGCCGGGCACGAACGCGCTCGCGGGCACCGTGCTGCGGGCGAGCTACCTCGGCGACGCGGTGGACTATCAGGTCGGGCTGGAGGAGAGCGACGTCGTGCTGAGGGTCACCGGCCCCACCCCGGCGCGCGCCCGCGCGGGCGACCCGGTCGCGCTGACGGTCCCCGTCGAGGCCTGCGTCCTGCTCCCCGCCTCCGACTAGAGGCCGCCCCAGACGTCGTGGGCCAGCTCGACGCAGAGCGCGAGCTTGGCCTTCTGGTGCTCGACGGTGACCGCGTTGCCCTCGAGGGTCGAGGAGAAGCCGCACTGCGGGCTCACGCCGAGCTGCTCGAGCGGGATGTACTTCGAGGCCTCGTCGAGACGGCGCCGCAGCTCCGCCTTCGGCTCGAGCGCGGACGTCTTGCTGGTCACGAGCCCCAGCACCACCCGGACGTGCTTCGGGACGTGGCGCAGCGGCGAGAAGTCGCCGGAGCGCGCGTCGTCGAACTCGAGGAAGAAGCCGTCGTAGGGCATCTGGTTGAAGATGGCCTCCGCCACCTTCTCGTAGCCGCCCTGGGCGCGCCAGCTCGAGCGGAAGTTGCCGCGGCACAGGTGCGTGCACACCGCCAGGTCCTTCGGCCGGTCCCGCAGGGTGGCCTGGATCAGCTTCACGGATAGCGCGAGCACCTCGTCAGGATCCTCGCCGCGGGCGCGGTCCTGCGCGCGCATCTCCTCGTCGCAGAGATAGGCCAGGCTCACGTCGTCGAGCTGGAGATACCGGCAGCCCGCCGCGTGGAGATCGGCGATCTCGGCGCGGTAGGCCGCCGCGGTGTCCTCCACGAACCCGTCGAGATCCGGGTAGATCGCCCGGTCGATGTTGGCGCGCCCCACCTGCGAGTAGAGCATGCAGGGCGACGGGATCGTGAGCTTGGCGGTGCGCGACGTGGCCGATCGCAGGAAGCGGAACGCGTCCACGAAGATCGGCGCGGGCCGGCCGACCCGCGAGGCGATGCGCAGGTCGGGCCGCGTGAAATTCACGTCGCCCGCGCGGCCGTGGAAGGTCACCGGGAGCTGCTTGCCCTCGCTCGCGAGGCCGCCCAGGCGGGTGAGGAAGTCCATGTGCCAGGACTTGCGGCGCAGCTCCCCGTCGGTGACGCCCAGGAGCCCGGTTTCCTCCTGCAGGCGCACCGCGTCGCGGATCGCCGCGTCCTCGGCCGCGGCCAGCTCGGCCGCGCTCGCCCGGCCCGCCTCGCGCTCGAGGCGCAGCGCCTTGAGCGCGGGCGGCCGCAGCAGGCTGCCCACGTGGTCGGCGCGGAACGGCGGGCGGGGCGACGCCATCCTAGTAGAGCCCACGGCCGGCCGCGAAGACCCGGGTGAGGCCGAGCAGCGCGTCGGTGCTGGGCGTGGGGACGCTCACGCGCCGCCCGATCTCGCTCACCGCGGTGAGGAGCCCGTCGATCTCGAGGGGCTTGCCCGCCTCCACGTCCTGGAGCATGGAGGTCTTGAAGGCGCCCAGCTTGCGCGTCACCGCGTTCCGGTCCTCCCCGCTCTGATGAATCGGACAGCCGATGCGGTCGCCGATGGCCGCGGCCTCCGCCATGATCGCGAGCGTGAAGCGGTCGAGCAGCGGATCGTCGAGGAGGCGGTCACAGGTGGCGCCGGTCAGCGCGGACATCGGGTTCATGGTCATGTTGCCCCAGAGCTTGTACCACACGTCGGCCTGGATGCGCGGGCTGACCGAGGTCTCGAAGCCGGCCGTGGTCAAGCGCGCGGCCAGCGCGGTCACCCGGGCGGACTCGCCGCCGCGGGGCTCGCCGATGATCAGGCCGCGGCCGAAGCCGTGCTTCACGAGACCGGGCTCGCGCACCGAGCAGGTCGCATGCACCACGCACCCGATCACGTGGCGCGCGGGAATCGCGGCGGCGATGCGGCCCTCGGGATCCACCGCCCGCACCGCGGCGCCCTCGTGGGGCCCGCCGAGGCCGTGGAAGAACCACCAGGGCACCCCGTTCATCGCGGTGAGCACCACGGTGTCCGGACCGAGCAGCGGCCGCATCGCCGCGGCGAGGCCGGGCAGCGACGGCCCCTTCACCGCGAGCACGACCAGCTCCTGGGGGCCGAGCGCGGCGGTGTCCTCCGCCACGCGCACCGGCGCGGTGAGCAGTGCGCCGCCCTCCTCGAACCGGAAGCCGTGGGCGCGCAGCGCGGCCGCGGTCGTCCCGCGCGCGAGGGCCGAGACGTCGGCGCCGCTCCGGGCCAGGTGGGTGCCGAGGAACGTGCCGATCGCGCCCGCGCCGACGACGGCGACCGTCTTCATTCGATCACCCGATCGGCCCGCGCGATCATCGACGGCGAGAGACCCAGACCCAGGCTCGTGGCGGTCCGTCGATTCACGACCAGCTCGAAGCGCGCCGGGAGCTCCAGGGGGATGTCGCCCGCCCGCGTGCCGCGCAGCACCCGCACCATGACGTCGCCCGCCTGCCGGAACATCGCGGGAATATCGGGTCCGTAGGCGAGCAACCCCCCGTGAACGGCGAACTCGGGGAACGGCATGCTCGTCGGCATCCGGTGCCTCGCCGCGCCCTCGACGATCTGGGGCCGCGCCGAGTAGAAGGTCGGTGACGACAGCACCAAGACCGCGTCCGCCCGCTTCTCCGCGGCCGATCGGAACACGGCCGCGAAGTCCTCGGCGGTCAGCGCCTCGAGCGCGAACATCTCCACGCGGAGCGTGCGCGCGGCGGTCTCGGCGCCCTTCAGGAGAAGCCCCGGCGTGGAGGGGTCCCAGACCACCGCGACCCGTGCCAGGCGCGGGACCAGCTCTCTCAGGAGCTGGATCCACTTGCCGCTCAGCTCCGGGAAGTCGAGGAACACCCCCGTGACGTTCCGGCCGGGACGGGCGAGACTGACCGCGAATCCCGCGGCGACCGGATCCGACTCGAGATCCATCGCCACGATCGGGATGGCTCGCGTCGCGCCGGCGGCCGCCTGCACCGCGGCCGGCCCGATCGCGAGGAACGCGTCCACCCCGAGGCGGATCAGCTCCTGAGCGAGGCGCGACATGTCCTCGGTCCTGCCCGCCCGCACCCGGAACTCCATGACCAGGTTTACGCCCTCGACGAAGCCGGCCTCGCGCAGCGCCTGATTGAAGCGGGCGAAGTTCTGCCGGAAGATCGCCGGCGCGGCTCTCAGGACGCCGATCCGGACCGTCTTCGCGGGGGCGGCGGGCTGGGCGTGGGCGCCGCCCGGCCCGACCACGAACCCGGACGCCATCCCGATCAGGAAGGCGCGGCGATCCATGCGTCGCGGTCAGTCTTTGAGGCGCACGACGTTGAAGGCTTTCACCGGCCGCTGGAAGCCCTTGAGGGTCAGCTCCCCGATCGTCTCGACCTCGGCGATCTGGTCCACTCCGCTCGCCACCCGCTGGGGGAGCAGGATCTGCCCCGGCTTGGCCTCGCCGCAGAGCCGCGAGGCGAGGTTGGTCACGGTGCCGATGGCCCCGTAGTCGAGCCGCCCCTCGAAGCCGACCGCCCCGATGGTGGCGTAGCCCTGCGCGATGCCTACCCCGAAGTCGAGATCGAACCCGCGCTTACGCCACGCGTCGG
>DATFUK010000268.1:0-2213 GCA_035260865.1 Candidatus Methylomirabilota bacterium
AACGTCGGCTACACCGCCAGCGTCTTCGCGCGCGCGCTCGAGCCCGGCTTCAAGGTCTTTGCTTTCGAGCCCGACCGCCAGAACGTCGAGCGCCTGGTCCGCACGATGCGCCGGCTCGGCCTCGCCGACCGCGTCGAGGGCGTCCACGCCGCGGTGGGGGCGGCCGAAGGCACCGTCGGGCTCTGGCGCGACGTCCGCCACCACGCCGGGCACCGCGTCACCACCGACGCGTTCCGCGCGTCCCGGGGGGTGGCGGCGAGCGACACGGTGCCGCTGCTGAGCCTGGACCGCTTCGTGGGTGAGCGCGGGATCGCGGGCGCGGTGCGCTTCGTGAAGATCGACGTCGAGGGGTACGAGCCGCCGGTCTGCGAGGGGATGGCCGCCACCGTCGCGGCCAATCCGCGACTGGTGGCCGCGGTGGAGTACTCCCCCTGGGCGATGGACCAGATGGGCTTCCGGCCGGAGCCGGTCCTCGAGTTCTTTCACGCCCGGGGCTTCGTCATCCAGGTGCTGCGCGAGGACGGCGGCCTCGAGGCCTTCGACGCGAGCCGGCCGGAGCGGCACCTGGCCGGCCGGCTCTACGTCGATCTGCTCTGCGCCCGGCCGCCGCTCGCGCCCTAGCCCGAGAAAGCGAAAACACTTATTCTTGACCGGGATTTAGCGCGCAGGGTATAGTCGATCCGGAGCCGAACAATGCCTTCTCCGAAGCGCGTCACCTTCATCTATCGCAACTACGAGGGCCTCGGTATCGGGTACCTGGCCTCGTACGTGCGCTCGCTCGGCCACCAGGTGCAGCTCATCCTCTATCCGGACCCCTGGTCGGACACCTACGTCAAGCAGAAGGACAAGGACAGCCCGATGACGGGCCGTCTCCAGTTCCGCGTGAACCGTCAGCTCACCCAGGAGATCGTCGACTTCCGGCCCGACCTCCTGTGTTTCTCGACGGTGACCGACGACTACCGCTGGTGCTCGGAGACCGCGCTGACCCTGAAGGCGGCCACCGGCGCGGTGACGATCTTCGGCGGGGTGCACGTGACGAGCGTTCCGGAGCGCGTCGCGCTCAATCCGGCCGTCGACCTCCTGGGGCTCGGCGAAGGCGAGCGCGCGCTGGGTCAGCTGCTCGAGCAGCTCGACGACTGGAAGGCGGGCAGCGACATCAAGATCCCCGGGATCTGGTATCAGCGCGACGGGGAGATCCATCAGAACGGCAAGGGCGAGGCGATCCAGGACCTCGACAACCTCCCGTTCCCCGCGAAGGATCTCTTCTACCAGCGCCTCCCCGGGCTGGCGCGGACCTACACCGCCACCACCAGCCGCGGGTGCCCGTACAAGTGCACCTACTGCTACAACGCGGTCATGCTCCCGATGTACCGGACGCAGGGGCGCTGGCTGCGCCAGCGCTCCGTCGACAACGTGATCGACGAGCTGACGTGGGCGAAGAAGAGCTTCCACCCGCGCCACTTCCTCTTCATGGACGACGTGTTCGCGACCAACCCCAAATGGGTCGAGGAGTTCTCCGAGCGGTACAAGCGCGAGGTCGACGTGCCGTTCGCGCTGATCACCGAAGCGGTCGTGCTCAACAAGGAGGACACCGTCCGCTGCTTGAAGGAGGCGGGCCTCATCAACGTCCAGGTCGGCGTGCAGACCGTCAACGAAGAGTCCAAGAAGCAGATCGACCGGCCCGAATCACGGCAGCAGCTCCACAACGCCTTCACGTTCATGAACAAGTACAAGATCCACTACCAGGTGGATCACATGCTGGGCATCCCGGGCGAGACCGACGCCGACCAGCGGCTGGCCCTCGAGTTCTACAACGAGTACCGGCCGGACATCGTCTCGGTGTTCTGGCTCAAGTACTACCCGAAGCTCCCGATCATCGACCTCGCGCTGGAGAAGGGCATCCTGAAGCCGGACGATCTCGAGGACATCGAGGAGGGCCGCAACGAGGCGTCGTACCTCTTCGGGGGCAACGCGCCCGAGTTCAAGAAGTGGCTCGGGTACAACTTCCTCTTCGGCTGGCTGAACTTCGTCCCCCGGCGGTTGGTGGACGGGCTCGTCAAGAATCCCGCGCGCGTCGACTGGTTCGCCTGGGAGTCCTTCTTCTTCGCGGCATCGCTGCCGCGGCTGCTCTCGACCGTGTTCCGCCGCCCGGACTTCCGCGGGCGCGACCACATCCGCCGGATGGTCGGCCAGGTGCTCTATATCGGCCGGCT
>DATFUK010000269.1:0-11830 GCA_035260865.1 Candidatus Methylomirabilota bacterium
CGATCGTGCCCACCGACGTGCGGATCAAGGAGCCGAAAGACCTCAGGAAAGCGCTCGATCGGCTGTTGCGCTGAACCGCGCGCCGCCCAGCTTCCCCGCCTCCACCAGCCCCACGAAGAACGCGTAGAGCTGGTTGTACTCGTCGTAGCGCGTCTGCCCGAAGCGGGCGACGGTGTGCTCGCGCAGGCCGCGGTACATGCGCAGCCGCTCGCGCAGGACGCCGATCCACTCCGTGGAGAGATCCTCCGCCTCGACCCGCGCGAACCCGCCCCGCGCCAGCAGGTCGCGGTACCCGTCGATGCTCTGGAGGGTGACCGCGGCCATCCACTCCTCGAGGCGGCGGCGCTCGTTGTCCTCGAGACGGGGCCGCGCCACCCAGTCGCTGAAGGCCAGGCGCGCCCCGACCTTGAGGACCCGCGCGCATTCCCGGAGGACCGCCGCCTTGTCCGGAACGTGCAGGAGACCCTCCTGGCTGACCGCGGCGTCGAAAGCGCGCGCCCGGAAAGGGAGGACCTGCGCGTCGGCCCGCAGGAGACGCACCAGGGGACCCAGCCGGACGAGCGTCGTGAGCCGGGCGCCGGCCGCGCACCGTGAGTGGGTCAGGTCCACGCCGGTGACGCGGACGCCGAAGCGGTGCGCCAGGAAGCGCGCCGGTCCGCCCAGGCCCGCGCAGACGTCGAGCACGGCCATGCCCCGCGCGATCGCGGCGCGTCGCGCCAGCATCTCCACGGCTCCGAGCCCGCCGTAGTGGTCCTGATCCCACGCCCAGAGGTCCTCCGGCTCCAGCGGTCTCCCGGCGCGTCCGCTCTGCGCGCGCGCGGACTCCAGCACCTGGGCCTCGTTGATGGGATGACGGTCGTAGAAGTCAACGACCGAGTCCGACGTGAGTGGACGCGACTCGCGCACGACGCCGAGTGTACGGGGAGCCCGCCTTGAAGTCACCGGGGGCGTATGGTAGAAGAAGTCGTTTCCATCTGCCCCCCAAGGAGAACCGGAGAGAGCCATGACGGACGCCGTGGTCAATCCCCTGAAGGCTGGTCTCGAGGACGTCGTCGTCTCTCCGTCGGAGATCTGCTTCATCGACGGTCACAAGGGCCGGCTCATCTACCGGGGTTACGACGTCGACGACCTGGTGGCCCACTCGACCTTCGAGGAGGTCACCTACCTCCTCTGGCAGGGGCGGCTCCCGTCGCGGAAGGAGCTCGACACGCACCTGAAGGCCCTGGCCTCGACCGCGAACCGCAAGCTCCCGCCGAAGCTCCTCGCGATGCTCAAGCTCCTGCCCAAGAAGACGACCCCGATGGAGGTGCTGCGCACCGGCGTGTCGGCGCTCTCCTCGTTCGATCCCGACGCGGCCGACAACAGCCGCGAGGCCACCCTTCGAAAGTCCCTGCGCCTCACCGCGCAGCTCCCCACGCTGGTCGCGGCGTGGGAGCGCATCCGCCGCGGCAAGGCGCCGATCGCCCCGAGCCCGAAGCTCAACCTCGCCGGCAACTTCCTCTACATGATGAGCGGCAAGAAGCCCACCCCGCTGGCCGCCAAGACGTTCGACACCGCCCTGATCCTCCACGCCGACCACGAGTTCAACGCCTCGACCTTCGCGGCCCGCGTCACCGCCGCCACCCTGTCCGATCTGCATTCGGCCGCGGTGTCGGGCATCGGCGCGCTCAAGGGCCCGCTACACGGCGGGGCCAACGAGCAGGTCATGCTGATGGTCGAGAAGATCAAGGACCCGGCCAGGGCGGATGCGTGGATCCGGAAGGCGCTCACCGACAAGGCGCGCATCATGGGCTTCGGCCACCGCGTGTACCGGGTGGAAGACCCGCGGGCGAAGCACCTCAAGCGGCTGGCGCTGGAGCTGGGGCAGCAGGTGGGCGACACCAGCAAGGTGGAGATCCTCGACACGATGGTGCGCGTGGTCGGGGGCGAGAAGCACATCTTCCCGAACGTGGATCTCTACTCGGGCGCGGCCTATGCGGCGATGGGGATCTCGACCGACCAGTTCACGCCGATCTTCGCCATGAGCCGGATCGCGGGCTGGGCCGCGCACGTGCTCGAGCAGCACGGCAACAACCGTCTGATCCGGCCCCGCTCCGACTACTCGGGCGCGCTCGACCTGAAGTACGTCCCGCTCTCCGAGCGGTAGGCGGCCGCCGGGCCGGCCCCCGGCCCTCCCGTGGCGGCCGTGACGACGAGCGTGGTGCTGGTGGTGCACAACCAGGCCGCACTCACCCGCGCGTGTGTGGAGAGTCTCCAGGAGACCCGCGGCCCCTTCGAGCTCTGCGTCGTGGACAACGCCTCCGACACCGAGACCGTCGACTACCTCGACCGGCTCTCGCGGGCGCTGCCGCTGCGGTACCTGCGCAATGACGAGAACGTGGGGCTGATCCGGGCGCTCAACCAGGGGGCAGACCTCGCCACCGGGGACCTGCTCTGCTTCCTGCACAACGACACCGAGCTGCGTGACCCGCGCTGGCTGGAGCGCCTCCAGGGGGCGGTGGCGGCCTCGTCCGCCCGCATCGGGCTCGCCGGCCTCTACGGCGTACAGCGCCTGCGGCGGGACGGCCGGTACGTCGGCCGAACGATCGTGCACTGCCTCGAGGACGCCCCGACCCTTCGCACCCCGCGAGCCGAGGTGGCGGTGGTGGACGGGGTCTGCCTCTTTCTCGCGCGGGACGTCCTGGAGCGCGTGGGGGGCTTCGACGAGGGCTACGGCTTCTTCCACGGGTACGACCGGGATCTCTCCTTCGCGGTGCGGGAGCTGGGGCTGCACTGCGCGGTCGTGAACGCACCGTTCGTGCACCGGGGCGGGGGCACGCGGACGGGCGAGCACGCGCCGGTGGCGCCGCCCGAGGACCTGGCCCAGCGGCAGGCGGCCCTGGCGCGCTTCGTCGAGAAGTGGGGGCACCGGCTGCCCTGCGACGTGCGCCGAGGGCCCGAGCGGCTGCGCGATTGGCTGCGCGGGCTCCGGAAGGTATGATGCCGCGCATGATCCCTTTCGTGAAGGGCCACGGGCTCGGGAACGACTACATCGTGATCAACGGCGCCGATCTGCCGTCCCCGCTCAACCCCGGGCAGGTGACGCGCATCTGCGATCGCAACTGGGGGGTAGGGTCGGACGGCATCCTGCTCCTCGTGCCCGGATGGGCCGGCGCGGACTTCGGGCTTCGCATCCTGAACCCGGACGGCAGCGAGGCCGAGAAGTCGGGCAACGGCCTGCGCATCTTCGCCAAGTATCTGCACGACCACGGGCACGCCAAGCGCGATACCTTCACGGTCGACACGATGGGCGGGCGGGTGGAGTGCCGCTGCCACGTGACGGACGGGCGGGTGAACGTGGTGACCGTCGAGATGGGTCGCTGCACCTTCGTCGCGCCCGAGATCCCCATGAACGGGCCGGAGCGCGAGGCGGTGAAGGTGCCGCTCCAGGTGGGAGGCGAGACGCTGCTCATCACCGCGGTGTCGGTGGGCAACCCGCACTGCGTGATCTTCACGGACCGCCTCGACGAGGTCCTGGTGCGGCGCCTCGGACCCCAGGTCGAGCATCACCCGGCCTTCCCGAACCGGATCAACGTGCAGTGGGCGCGGGTGGCCTCGCGCTCGATGGTGGACATCCTGATCTGGGAGCGCGGGGCGGGCTGGACGCTCGCCTCGGGGTCGTCGTCGAGCGCGGTGGCGTGCGCCGCGGTCAAGAACGGGCTCTGCGACCACGGTCTGGTGACGGTGCGGATGCCGGGCGGCGAGCTGTCCGTGGACGTGCGGCCCGACTGGTCCATCCGGCTGCAGGGCCCGGTCGAGGAGGTCTACACCGGGACCTTCTCGCGGGACCTCATGACCGCGCTCGAAATGTCGTAATTCAAGACCTGACCCCGCTCGAGGGTGTTCGACAGCCAGCGGGCGGTGTAGCCGGCCAGGAGGGCGGCGGCCAGGGTCAGGAGGAGGGCGACGAGCGTCTCGGGCGCGGTAGGGGCCATGGCGGCCAGTGAGGGCCGCGATGGGAGGCGCCAGGCGAGCATGGCGAAGAGCGCGGCCGCGTAGGCCAGGGTGGCCGCGACCGGGCGGCGGCGCGCGTCCACCAGCGCCATCGCGAGGGCGGGCCAGAGGGCGAAGAGGTGGCGCCGGCCGCCGGTCTGGCCGGCCGGGACACCTTCCTTGCGCGCCATCAGGGTGGCCACCGCGATCGGTGACGTCGGATCCTTCAGGATCTCCTCGTCGATCACCGAGACCGGCTGCATGATCGCGAAGCCTGTGTGCGCGATCTGCTGGCCGATCAAGCCGAGGCCGATCAGCACGACCAGCAAGGCGAGGGGAGCCCAGCGGCTGTTCGAGAGCCGGGCGGTCGGCACGTGGGCCAGCGGGAGGATCAGGGCCGAGAGGATGGCCAGCGTGTAGAAGAGCACGCCGCCCTGGAGGTACGCCACCCGGGTGGACGGATCCACCGTCAGGTGCAGCCCGCCGTAGAGGACCGCGCCGGTGAGCACCAGCGCGACGAGCCGGGCCCGCGAGCGCTCCGGATAGACCTCGCGGGCGATCACCAGGCAGGCGAAGGAGTTGACCACCGCGCCGACGATGCCCAGCAGGTGGGGCGGGCTCCAGAGCGTCACGTCGAGGCCGAAGAGCCGATGCCAGAGGTCGTCGATCGGCGCGGCGAGGACGGTGAGGGCGATGCCCCAGGCCGCGAGGTGAAAGCCCCGCGTCCCGGTGAGGCCCAGGACCCGCAACACCGGCGGGGAGCCCGGCGTGGGCTCGGGACCGATGAGCGTCTCCCACGCCAGCACGCCGAAGCTCACCACCACCGCCAGCGCCACCCCCGCGTAGGTCATGACGTGCGGAGGGATCCAGAAGGAATCACGCCCGATCAGGACGTGCCACTGGATGTCCCACTGCACGCCCCAGCCCGCGATCAGCTTGGAGGCCAGGAGCGTCCAGAGGGCGGCGCGGCGACGGAGCACCGCGGGGCTACGGCGACGGTCGAGCGGGAGTGGTGGGCGCCTGGACTCCGAGCACCTTCACGTCGAAGAAGAGGGTCTTGCCCGCGAGGGGATGGTTGAAGTCGAGGACCACCGTCGTGTCCTTGATCTCCTTGACGGTCACGGGCCGCGCCTCGCCGGATCCGCTGCGGGCGGTGAGCTGGGTGCCCACCTTGAGCCCCTCCTTCGGGATGGCGTCCTTGGGCACCTCCTGCTGAGCGCCCGGCACGACGGGGCCGTACCCGCCGTCCTCCGGCGCGACCACCACCTTCTTCTCTTCGCCGGGGCGCATGCCGACGAGCTCACGCTCGAGGCCCGAGATGATCTGGCGCTGGCCCTGCACGAAGACCAGCGGGTTGCCGCCCTTGTTGCTGTCCAGCACCTGGCCCCCTTCGTCCTTGAGCGTGTACTCCAGGCTCACGGTGGCCCCGTTCTGCACCGCGCCCGGCGCGAGGGGGGTCTGGGCGAGCGTGCTCGATGCGGTGAGCGCCACCAACGCGGCGGCGAGTTGCACGATGCGAGTCATCGTCACGACCTCCGGACGCGCGAAAGAAACCGAAGCGCGCGCGCAACTTCGACTCTACACCCGGCGTCCACGGAAGGGCAAACCGGTGGGGCAAGGTCTGAAGCTCGTGGGCGAGCGGGCGGCCTTCAGCGCCAGGGATCGCGGGCGATGAGATGGCTCATGGCGACCCGGAGTCGAAGCCGGTGCGACGCGAACGGAAGCCGGAACGATTCCGCATCCCCTCGGCGAAGCGTCGGGCCGACCTCGGCTCGGGCGGTCTCCTCGAATGCCGCGGTCAGATCCTTCGCCAGCGAGGGATACCCCAGCCGCTCGGCCATCTCGACCGCCCCGGGGAGATCGTCGCGCATGAACCGAAGTCGGCGCTCTGCGTCCGCCATGTACAGAATCCCCAGGTCGAGATGGTCCTCGAGCTCGTTGGCAAGGCGCACCAGGAGCACCTCGCGCTCCAGGGTCGTCATCGTGTCGAGCCGCGCATGGATGAGGGGAATCTCCGCGCGCCCCCAGCGGAGGGTGGTATAGCGCGTGACCAGATCCTCGATCTCCATCCCGACCGCGTCGCGAACGCGGGCCCGCTTGGCCTCCGAGATGCCCCGCCAGCCATTGCCGAACTCACCGTGGGCATATGCCGCGTGGAGCAATCCCGTCGCGATCAGGGCGGGTCGCGCTCGAAGCCCCGCCACGATGCCCGCGGTGCCGACCAGATGCGCCAGGAACGGCTTGCCCGAGCCGCGATATGTGCCGGGGAAGAGCTCGAGAGCGAGCTCGTAGGCTCGGCCCGCGGAGGCAATGTCCGCTGCCGCGTAGCCCACCTCCGCGAGGTGACGGTAGAGTTGAAGGTTGGTCTGCGGGAACCGGTGCATGCCGGACCTACCGTGGGCCGCGTACGGATCCGGGCGGGGCGTCCGGGCGGCATGACGGCGGTAGTGGACGCACCAGATAGCGATTGATTTTCAGCTCGAGGCGCAGCAGCACGATCTCTCCGAGCCACTGCCCCCAGCGCCAGCCGAAGAGCCGCTTCAGACCGCGCCGCAGAGGCTCCAGGGGAATCCGGCGATGGGCGGTGGCCCATCGCTCGATCGACTTCGTCCCGGGATCGTCGCGGTGAAGCGCCCACTTCTCCCGGAAGCGTTGCACGGAGGCCTCGTTCCACGAATCGCTCCAGCGCTGAAAGAAGAAGCGGTAGTCGGGCCATCGGAAGTGACCCGTCGTGATGTAGGTCACGACCGAGTCCGGCTCGAAGTAGACCTCGCCTCCGTGCTGCCGCACGAGGAGACACAGGTCGCTGTGCTCGCAGACGCTGCGCAGTTCCTCGTCGAGCGCCCCGAGCGCCTCGAACGCCTCGGTGCGCACGAGCATGCAGTGGAACTCCACCTGCTCGCACGGCATTCGCAGGAGCTGATGGCGCACGTCCGCCGGCCGTTTGCCCGCGAAGCGATGCCGCTCGACGAAGCGCCGGCCGCCCCGGCCCTCCTCGAAGTGCGCATCCCCCGCGGCCATGTGGATCTCCTCGTGCGCGGGCTCGCCAATGAGGTACATCGGACCGACGACCCAGGCTCCCGTCGTGGCTGCGCACTCGAGAAGCTTGCCGAGCCACCCGGGGGACGGCACGACGTCATTGTCGATGAAGACCACGTATGGTGTGTGCACGTGGCGAAGCCCAAGGTTCCGGGCCTCGTTCGGGGCGAGGTAGGTATCGGTACGCAATAGCGTGAAGCCCCGCGCCTGCGCCTCGCGGGCCAGATAGCGCCGGATCCGGGCGGGTGAGCCTCCGTCCACGTAGACCAGGCGAAAGGGCTCGGCGGTGTTGGCATACACGGCCTCGAGCGCGCGGCGGGTGAGCCCGAACCGCTCGCGAGGCACGACGACGAGCGTGACCTGGGTCAGGTCGTCCGGTCCTTCCGAGCCTCGGGTGATCTTGGCTGGCATACGAGCCTATCTAAATCTCCCGCACGTGCTGTGCCACTCCTCCCATCGGATCCGAACGCGCATATCCCGGACACTTAGCCGCTGCCGCGAGCCTTGCGCGACCGGGGCTGCCCTGCTCAGTAGGCAGACATTTTTCCTTGTTCACGCATTCCTTGCCTTTCCTATCTCCCGCGCTACCGCGCAAGCTCTGCGCGTGACGGTGGGCAGCGGCAGCGTCTGATAGACTGCCCGCATGACGGCCAAGTGGCTTCGCGTCGTGGGATTGACCGGCGTCGCCCTTTTCCTCCTGACCGCCTTCACGCCACTGGTGAACCTGCTCAGATACTGGATGGCGCCGCATCGGCCCGTCGAGGCGGCCCAGGCCATCGTGGTGATGGCGCGCGGCGGGGTCGGAGGAGACGGAGCGTTGACGGATGCTTCGCTCCGGGGAGTCGTGGAAGCCCTGTCGCTCTATCGCTCGGGGCTGGCTCCCACCCTCATCCCGTCCGGAGCGGGCGGTGCCGTCGGCGAGAGCGAGGCGGCGGGCCGGAAGAGATTTGCCCTCGGCTGCGGCGTCCCCGCCGCGGCGATCGTCACGGTCGAGAAGGGGCATACCACGCGGGAAGAGGCGAGCGAGATCGGGGTCATCCTCCGGTCGCGAGGGCTCCAGAAGATCCTGCTGGTGGTCGACGACCAGGGAGCCGCACGCGCGACCGCGGTGTTCGAGCGACAGGGTTTCGCGGTCGTGCCGGTGCCGGGCGCGGGGCGACTCGATCTCGGCGGCGGACCGGAGGATCGACTCGGAGCCATGCGCTTGGTCCTGATCGAGCTGCTCGCCCGCACCTACTACCGGCTCGCCGGGTACGTCTAGCCGCTGGAGCGAATGGCACATCTGTTCCTTCTCCTGCTAGTGGGCCTGACGTCGAGCGCGGCCTATCTTTTCGGCCGGCGCCGGCTCGGTCTCGAACGGCAACAGCTGGGAACGGCCGTGTTCTCGATGCTGGAGCTCGTGGGTCTGTCGCTGCTGTTCTTCACCGTCAATGTCGGGATCGGTCTCGTCGGCATCTTGGCCACCCGTGAGCTGACGGCCGCCTTCCTCTCCGTGTACATCCTGAACGACGCTTCCCTCGTCGTGCTCTCGGCCCTGCAGGGACTGGTCTTCGGCTGCTTGCGAGCGCGATCCTAGCGGGTCGGCCCGATCTCCCCGGTGCCGTAGCGGTAAAGCCAGAAGCGGGTCGGCAGCGGGGCGCGCGAGCCGTTGCCGCCCATGAGCACGAGGCAATTGTGGGTGGGGTCGAAGGTCAGGACATTGCCGAAGACCTCCGCGGGAACGGACTCCACCTCCCACTGATTCTTGTCCACGTGGTAGATGCCGAGCTGCTTGAACGTGCCACCGTAGTCGCGGGTGTTGGGGAACAGGACCACGCGGTTGATCGGGTCGAAGGCGAGATAGGTCTCCTGGTCGTAGGGGTGCGACACGTCGAGCGTGGCCGGCAGAGGAATCAGGCGGAGCACCCGCCGGGAATCGATGCCGTACTTGACCAGGCTCCGGGTCGCCCGCGCGATGAAGTAGATCGCACGTCCCCGAACATCGATGACCGATTGGTCGGAGTGGGGATCGACCGTGATGTGGCCAAACGAAAGCCGGGAGGTCTCCCACCGGGCCGATTCGAGCTTGAGCTGCTCGACCTGCGGATCCCCGCGGTAGCGAACCCGGAGGACACTGTCGGTGACGGGATCATAGACACCGAACGTGGCGCCCAGGTCGCCGCCCCATCCGTCGGGTGGCCGAGGAATGCCGGCCTGCTCCCAGCGGTTCGTGCCGAAGTCGAAGAAGAAGGCCCCGCCGTCCTCCACGACGCCCGGACAGATCGTGCTGCCCTTCTGGCTGGCAAAGTAGAAGCCGGGCATGATCACGCCCTTGTCCCGCTTGCTGTCGTAGGCCCACACCACGTTGTCCGGACGTCCGGGCATCACGGGGCCGTGACACCAGGGCCCGAGGATGCGCCATTCCGAGGAAGGGTCGTCTAGATTCTTCATCCATACCATCTGGGAGCCGTCTTCTTGCGCGGACATGGACGGGTGCTGATAGTCCCCGCCGGTCAGGATGAGATCGCCCGTCCGGGTACGCACGAAGAGACGAGAGTGCTTGCCGCCGTGGCCCCGCGGGGCCGGGCCCTGGCCGAGAACCGGAAGGTCACGCGGGGTCCATGTGCGGACGGGGAGAGCAAACCGTTGCCAGTCCGAGGAGATCGGGTCGAGGGCGGCGCGGGCGGCGTCCGAAGCAACCTCGGAGCACGCGGCGAGGGCCAGCGCGATCTGGGCGACACCGAGCAGGGTGAGCAGGTGCATGCGGCGGGCTGACGGATACCGGCACGATCGGGACGCGAGAGGGTGGACGGTCATCTCAATCTCCAGAAGCGCGGGAGCGGCTCGAGGCGCAATTTCAGACTCTACACTGGGTGCCCAGGCCCGCGCAACGCACCGGAGACGAAATCGCGGTCATGCTATGATCAGCGGAATCTTGAGAGCCTTCTGTGCGTGGTGTCAGCAAGAGGGAGGTCCCGCGTTCCTTGGCGAGCGTGAGCCGCTCGAGGACGACAGCGAAACCCACGGGGTCTGCCGGCGACATCTCAAGCACATCCTGGCGGGGCTGCCGTCGCAGTCATTTCCCGACGTGACGTATCTCTTCGTCCTCAAGCCGGCGGAGACCGCGCTCTACGACCACCTGCATCGGGCATTCCTGGGCGTTCGCGGGGTGAAGATCATCGTGGACCGGCGCCGGCACGAGCGCCGGGGGATCCATCGCCAGGCCGCTCATGACCGGCGGCGGACGGAACGTCGTCAGCCTCGTGGAACGTCCCATGCCCTCGGGTACATGACGGTACGCTTCGGCCGCAACCCCGGGGGATCGGGGGTGGCGTCGAGCGCGATCTAGGGCCCGGCCCCGGCGCCCGACGGGCCGGCACGTCCGAGGCGCTGGATGGCAACGGTCGCCAGTCGAGTCACGTGCTCAGCGAGAGCCTTGAAGGATTCCGCGGCCTCCAGCCGCTCCCCGCGCAACAGGTCCAGCTCTCGACGAAGCTCCTGATTCGCTTCACGCAGATTCTTGTTCTCTCCCGCCAAGGCCTCCGCTCTCGCCTGGAGCTCCGCCGCGGCTTGCAGACGGCCCAGCGTGAGGCGGAAAAGATGCTCGCCCTCCTCGACCCATCGCACGACATCCGAGGCCGGATCCACGGTCATGGCCGCATATCTTACCTCAAGGAAAGCGAGGCCGGAGGCCGCCATCGACCGGCGGGCCCGTGATGCAGCGCCCCGGTCAGGTGGCGCTCCGGAATGCCGGTCTGCTGCTGCTCCAGCGTGGAGGCTTGCTCATCGCGGGCCTGGGCTTCGCCGCGGTCGTGCCGCGCCTCCTGGGCCCGGCCCTGTACGGGCGCTACGCGCTCCTCTCCGCCCTCGCGATGCTGTTCGCGGCCGCCAGCACGCTTGGATTCACCGAGACCATCGGACGACACGGGCCGAAGCTCAACGCCGATCCCGATCCGGAGGGACTGCGCCGGCTGTTCGGCACCGCGATGACGCTGCGCCTGGTCAGCGGGCTGGCGGTGGCGCTGGCGTATCTCGTGTTGACCATGCTCTGGCTCGGCGAGCTGGACCGGGTGGCGCTCGGCGCGGTGGCCCTCGCGGTTCTGGCGCGCGCGATCTGGCAGGGGCTGTTCGGCCTCTTCCTGGGTCTCAATCGAGCCGCCCGGTGGGGAGCGGGCGAATTGACCACTCGCTGGGCGGTCGCCGTCCTCGTCCCGGCGGGCGTAGCCCTGGGCGGATTCCGGGGAGCGTGCATCGGGTTCTTGCTCGGCGAGATGGTCAGCCTGGGCTTGGGATTCTGGTGGACGCGGGACCATCTCTCCTTCCGGCGGCCGGCTTGGCGATATCTCTCACCCTATCTTCGCCTCGGCCTGACGTTCTACGCCTCGAATCTGCTCGCCATCGCGTTCCAGGGCAGCGGGGAGGTCCTCGTGCGCGTCATCACCGGCGACTATGCCGAGGTGAGCTACTACGGTGTCGCCAACGGAGCGTTCCTGACCGCGGTGGCGGCGGTCCACCAGCTGAGCCTGGCCTTCGTGGCCGCGCTGGTCATGCTTCAGGCGGAAGGGCGCAGCTCGGCGATCGACGCCGCGGCCCGCCGTCTCGTGACCTTCCTGACCGCGGGGAGCATGGCCGTGGTGTTCTCGGTGCTCTTCCTGGCGGGGGATCTGGTTCCCGAGGTCGTCGGGCGGGCATACGGCCCCGTGGCGGTGAATCTGGTTCCGATGACCGTGACCCTGCTCCTGCAGTCTCTGAGCAGCACCGCCGCGGTGGTTCTGCTCGCTCACGATCGAGGCGCGACCGTGCTGATCGGCAGCGGCATCCGGCTCGCCGCGTTCTGGAC
>DATFUK010000270.1:0-32750 GCA_035260865.1 Candidatus Methylomirabilota bacterium
CCCGCTCCGGCGCGGCCGCGAGCGCTCGCCAAAGCCTCTCCGCGAGCCCACCGAGCGGCGCCGAAGTCAACTTTTTGCTTGCGTTCGTCGGCCGAGCCGCTACGATGATCGAGAAATTCACGACGGGCGGCGATGGGGCGCTGCTCGTGAGTCGGCGCGGCCGCTTGCCGCGCACAACGCCCCGAGGAGGGAGGAGAGAATGCGCTTCGGACCCGTGACCAAGGCCGCAGGCACCGCCGGCAGCGCCGAGGGCTCCACCCCGCTCAACGCCTTCGACAACGCCCTGCTGGCGGCGGGCATCGGCAACATCAACCTGATCAAGGTGTCGAGCATCCTGCCCCCCGGTGTCGAGCTGGTGGCGCTGCCGCGGATCAAGCCGGGCGCGCTCGTGCCCACCGCCTACGCGGCCATGACCAGCGAGGTGCCCGGCGAGGTCGTCGCGGCCGCCGTCGGCTGGGCCCGGGCAGTGGACCCCGCCAAGAACGGGGTCATCATGGAGTACCACGACAAGGCCACGCGTGAGGAAGCCGAGCGGATGATCGTCCAGATGCTCGAGGAGGCCTTCCGGGTCCGGGGCGAGACGATCCGGGACATGAAGGTCTTCGCGGTCGAGCACCGGGTCGAGCGGACGGGCTGCGCGCTGGCCGCGGTCACGCTCCTCTCCGACGAAGATCTCGGCTAGCGCCGGCTGTTGATCCCGGCCGAGCCTCGTTTCATCGCGTGCCGGGCTTCCCTCCCGGAGGCCCGGATCGTCCTCTTCGGCATCCCCTTCGAGGGACGTGTCAACCTCCGCCGGGGCGCGGACCACGGCCCCCGCGAGCTCCGGCTGGCCTCCGATTCCATCGAGACCTACTCGCCCTTCCTGGGCCGTGACCTGGAGGACCTCGCCATCGCCGACCTGGGCGACTGCGAGCTGGGCGACGGCCCGCCGCGGGAGCAGCTCGCCCGCGCCCGGGAGGAGATCCGGCGCTTCTGGCGGCCGGAGCTCCGGCCGGTCATGCTGGGCGGCGACCACACCGCCACGCTGCCCGTGATCGAGGTGCTGGCGCCCGCCATCCCGGAGCTGCGCATCCTCCAGCTCGACGCCCACCCGGACCTCCGCGAGGAGTTCCTGGGCGAGCGTTACAACTACGCCTCGGCGATGGCCCGGGTGATGGACGTGGTGGCTCCGGAGCGCGTCTTCCAGGTCGGGATGCGGACGGGAGCCCGAGAGGAATATCAGCGGAAGGCCCCGCATCTCTTCCCCGCCCACCGGATCCACCCGGTGGAAGCGGTGAGGAGCCTGCTGCCCGAGCTGCGGGCGCATCCGCTCTACGTGACCATTGACGTGGACGTGCTCGATCCGTCCGAGGCGCCCGGGACCGGCGCGCCCGAGCCCTGCGGCATCACCGCCGCCGAGCTGGTGGAGATCGTCCGCCTGCTCGAGCCCTGCCGGATCGTGGGCACCGACCTGATGGAGGTGGCCCAGGCCTGGGATCCGTCGGGCCGCACCGGCATCACCGCCTCGTGGATCCTGAGGGAGGCCATCCTGACCTGGTTCGCGGCATGAGCGGGCAATACTCCGCGCCCCGGTACTACGAGATCGCGTTCGACATGAACCGGCGGCAGGAGGTGAACTTCCTCGTGCACTGCTTCCGCCGCTACGCGCGCCGGCCGGTGCACACCGTGCTCGACATCGCCTGCGGCACCGGCCCGCATCTCATCCGGCTGGCCGAGCGCGGCTACGCGATGTCCGGGCTCGATCTCTCGCCCGAGAACATCGCCTTCCTCGAGGAACGGACCCGGTCCAAGGGCTTCGACGCCAACCTGATCGTGGCGGACATGACCCGCTTCCGGCTGCGGCGCGCGGTGGACGCGGCGATCTGCATGCAGGACTCGCAGGGCCACCTGCTCACCAACGAGGCGCTGCTCGCCCATCTCCGGTGCGTGGCCCGCGGGCTCAAGAAGGGTGGCCTCTACGTCTTCGACCGCTACATGTGCTCGTCGTGGACCGATCCGGCGCGACGCTGGTCCTGGACGCGGCGGCGCGGCAGCGCCACCGTGCGCGCCACCTTCGAGGCCCTCAAGGACCTGAACCCGGTCACCCAGACCTTCTACGAGGACATGGAGCTCGAGGCCCACGAGAACGGCACGCGGCGGGTCTACCGCCAGCGCCACGCCTCCCGGATGGTCTTCCCCCAGGAGCTGCGCACCCTCGTCCAGCTCGCCGGCGGGTTCGAGATGGTCGAGTGGTTCTATGGCTTCAAGCCCCACCTTCGTCTCGACGAGGCCCACCATCCGCTCCTGATGGTCGTCGTGCTGCGAAAGCGCTAGAGCCTCCTCCTGGCCACTCTGGTTCTGAAACGAGGGGCCGAGCGCCGGATCCGGGCGGGGCACCCGTGGATCTACCGGGGGGAAGTGGCCGATCTCAAAGGCTCCTGGTCCGCCGGCGCGGCCGTCGAGGTCACCGATGCCACCGGCCGCTACCTCGGGCGCGGGTTCTACAGCCCGCGCTCCTCGCTCGTCTGCCGCCTGCTCACGCGAGCCGACGAGGCCGTCAACGCGGGGCTGATCCGGCGACGCCTGGAGGCGGCGCTCGAGTGGCGGCGCGCCGCCGCGCTCGTGACGCCCGCCTATCGGCTCTGCTGGAGCGAGGCCGACGGCCTTCCGGGCCTGGTGGTGGATCGCTACGGGCCGGTGAGCGTGATCCAGTGCCTGACCCTCGGGATGGCGCGCAACGCGGACTGGATCCGGGAGGCGCTCACCGCGATCTTCCCCGACGGCCGCGTCGTGCGCCTCGACGATCCGACCGCGGCGCGCATCGAGGGCTTCGACGCGGTCCGCGAAACCCCGTCCGAGGCCGAGCTCCCCGGCGGCGAGCTGACGATCGAGGAAGGTCAGGGCCGCTTCGCGGTGACCCTGGGCGCCGGCCAGAAGACCGGGCTCTACCTCGACCAGCGCGACAACCGGCTCCTCACCGCCGGGCTGGCCCAGGGGCGCCGGGTGCTGGACGCCTTCTGTTACGGCGGCGGCTTCGCCTGTCACGCGCTGCTGGCCGGGGCCGAGCGCGCGGTCCTGCTGGACTCCTCGGCGGACGCGCTGGCCCTGGCCGGGCGCAACCTGGCCCTCAACGGCGTCGAGGCGCGCGCCGAGCTGCGGGACGGCAACGCCTTCGACGGCCTCCGCGAGCTGGACGCGAAGGGCGAGCGCTTCGGGCTCGTCGTGCTCGATCCCCCGCCCTTCACGCGCCGCAAGGACGCGGTCGAGGCCGCCGCGCGCGGCTACAAGGAGATCAACATCCGCGGCCTCCGCTTGCTCGAGCGCGGCGGCCGGCTCGCCACCTTCTCCTGCTCCCACCACGTGACGCCCATGATGTTCGAGGAGATCTGCCGCCAGGCCGCCGGCGACGCGGGGATCCGCACCCGCATCCTCGCCACGCTCACCCAGAGCCGCGACCACCCCGTCATCCTCACCATCCCCGAATCCCGCTACCTCACCGGCCTCCTCCTCGAATCCACCTAGCCCGGGGTCAGGTCTTGAAATACGACATTCGCCGAGTGGGGTCAGGTCTTACATTCCAACAAAGCGCGCTGAGGCCGGCGGAGTGGATCGACCGGCGCGGCGCCGCGGGTGGGCGGCGGGGCGGGGGCCTCCCGGGAACCGTGTCTTCTGCGGGTCGTCGAAGGCGCGCGAGCCCTGTCTCGTGGCCCGATCGAGACGGCGTGGCGCGGACGCGACTCAGCGTGTTCCCGGGAGGGCCCCGCCCCCCGCGCCGCCGCCCGCCCGCAGCGTCAGCGCCTCGCGCGAGCGAGCCCGCGAGACTAGCTCTCCCGGTAGATGATGAGGAGAGCGCCGATGAGGACGAGGCCCACGGCCCAGAGCGCCCCGGGCACGCGCCCCCGACCCTCCGGCAGCCGCACCTCGAGCCAGCGCCCCCAGCCGACCAGCAAGGCCAGCAGGCCGAGCGGCGCGTGCGTCACCTCGAGCAGGAACTCGTCCTTGAGGTTCTGGGAGGCGTGCGAGTGACTCAGGAGCAGGCCGCCCCCGACCACGCAGAGGAGCGGGAAGATCAGGGCCGCGCGCCGCGACGCCAGCCGGCCGCTGCGGACCATCCACTCGAAGATGCCGAAGGCGATCACGAGCAGCACGAAGAACCGGTGCTGCGCAACCGTCGCGACGAGCCAGCCCTCCCAGAAGCCCTCGGGCCCGAGCGGCCACGAGCCCGGATCGTTCCGTAAGATCATGAAGGCGGCCAGGGCCAGGAAGACGAGCGGCCAGTGCCGCGCCCAGCGGGCCCAGCCCGAGGCGTGCAGCAGGGCCAGCAGCCCCATCGCGAGCACCAGGATACCGGAGACGTGGTGGTTGAACTCGGACCACGCGCGATCGGCGTCGTTGCGCGGGGCCTGCGGATCGTCGAGCGGCATCTCGGCCAGCGAGGGCGAGCGGAGCGAGGGCATCCGCGGGGTGAAGCGGGTCGCGACCTCGGAGAGCGTCGCCCGATCGTGGGTGAGGTCGACCGCGGGCGGCAACGAGGTCAGCGAGGCGGCCGCGAAGAGCACGGTGAGTCCCAGGCCGACCTCGACCTCCACGAAGCGGCGGAGCGTGGCCTGGTCGGCGTCGGGGGCGCCGTCCATGCGGCGGATGGCCCGGGCGTTCAGCGCGCCCAGCACGAGCAGGCCACCCAGGATCGCCAGCTTGGTCAGGACCATGAGACCGTACGCGGTGCCGAAGAGCGCGGTCTGGTCGGGCGCGTAGTTCAAGGTGAGGCCCACGCCCGCGCCCACCAGGAGCGCCACCGCGCTCAGGGCCAGGTTCGAGAATCGCCGGAGCTGGGTCACCGCCCAGGGCCGATCGCCGCGCCGGAACGCGGCCGCGGTCAGGTGCACGAGCCCGCCGATCCACACCGCGGCACCGAGCTGGTGCGCGCCGTCGAGCAGCAGCAGGAGAACGCGGGAGTCGAGCCGCGCGGCGGCGTGACTCGTCCACGGCGCCGCCACGACCAGCACCGCGGCCAGCGTGACCACCGCGGGCCAGAGCCGCGACGACCCACGCGCGCGACGCAGGCCGAGGGCGCACGCGGCCAGCACCAGCGCGGCCACGATCCGGACCGCGCTCACCTGCACGTAGAGCGTGTCGAGGGCCGCGCGCAGCGGCCAGGCCGCCTCGTGGAGGAGCACGAAGATCTCGTTGGCCAGCGACAGGCCCTGGCCCACTGCGAGCGTGAGAGCGCCGGCGGCGATGAGCAGCAGCGAGCGGGGCGTCTCGGGGCCGCGGGCCACGAGGAGGAGGAAGCACACTCCGCCCACCGCGGTCGCCTGCGCGGCGAGGATCAGGCCGCGCAGCAGGACATCGAGGACCGAGAACACGTCAGGTCGTCCGGCGTCGCCCCGCGCCCCACCGGACCAGCATCATGAAGATCGGTGTGCCGAGCGCGACCGGAATCAGGAACCAGTGGGCTCGACCGAAGCAGGCGAGCAGGAGCACGAGATAGATGAAGTCGCGGTTGGCCACCGCGTCGGCCAGGCGGCCGGGAGGCCCCGCGGCGGCCGCCGCGCCGTCGCGGTGGGCGACGAGGTAGGCGGAGGCGGCGGTGCCGGTGATCGCCAGGGCTCCCAGCAGCAACGGCCAGAGGGAGGCCTCGGCCAGGGTCCAGCCCACCGCCATGCAGCCGAACACGGCGACGTGCACCAGGTTGTCGCCCCAGAAGTCGAGCCGCGCGCCCGCGGGGGATTCCTGGAACTTCAGCCGCGCCAGCTCTCCGTCGCAGCCGTCGAGGATGGAGTGGGTCAGGAAGAGCAAGGCGCCGATGAGCTGTTGCAGGGGCTCCGCGGACAGGAAGAACGGTGCGCCGAGCAGGCCGATGCTGAGGCTCACGAGGGTCATCTGGTTCGGCGTGATGCGCGTGCCCACCAGCCGCCGGGTGATCGCGAGCGAGATGCGCCGCTCGACGTGGCGGGACATGAACCCCTCGGTGTCCTTGATGAGGCTGCGCAGCAGCCAGTCCTCGGCGGCCGGGGCTCCCGCCCCGTCCCCCAGGGCGAAGCGGCCCGCCGGATCACCGGCCGCCTCGGTGGCGCGCGCCAGGCGCCGCGAGAGCGTGGCGATGAGGTCCTCCGCCCCGGCGGCCCGGCCGGCCGAGCGGAGCACCTCGTCGATCCCGGCGCTCTCCACCACCGCGGTCAGCGACGCGTCGACCGCGAGCGTCTCCGGATCGAGCGGCATCTCGCGCAGGGCGCGCAGCCAGCGCGCCTGGGGCAGGACGTTCGCGGGCACCAGGACGAGCCGAGCTCGCGGCACCACCGGCGTATCGGCATCGAGCAGGGCGGCCGCGGTCCCCGCGAGCAGAGGCCGCGACGGGCAGGCCCGGGGGTGAACCAGGATCCGCTCGAAGCCGGCCCGCTCCGCGGCCAGGACGATGCGGCGCACGAGCGGCAGGCCCGCGATCGGCGTGCCGGGCGGCGGGGAGCCGGCACCGGGCGGGGGCGGCAGGATCACGAGCACGCTCCGCACCGAGACGGCCGTGGAGGAGAGCGTGGTCACCCGGCCAACCCGACCCGCGCGGCCAGGGGGAGCAGCGCGCCGCCACGGCGGCTCGACTCGCGAGCGCCGCACTCCACCGCGATGCAGACCGCGGCCTCGTCCAGGTTCCGGCTGCTCGGGTCCTGGCCGAGCACCCGGGCGATGAACTCGTCGGCGACCGGCCCGAACCAGTCCGGATGCTGGGAGCCGTCGGACAGGGCGGGCGGGCGCCGGTGGCGCTCCTCGCGGCCGTCCACGCGGAGGACCACCGTGTCGCCCTCGATGTCGATGCGGCCCGCGGTGCCGATCACGTGCGCCTGGTTCTCCCGCGTCGCCGCGGCCCACGTCAGCACGATGTCGGCCACCGCGTCGGGGAACTGCAGGCGGACCGTCGCGGTGTCCTCGACCGCGAAGCGATGGTGCCGCCGCGTCTCGAGCCGCGCGCTCACCGCGTCCGGCGGGACGCCCACCCAGCGCGGGACGACGTACGAGACGTGCCAGCCGTGGTCGGTCAGCACGCCACCGCCCGCGACCGCCGGATCCACCCGCCAGCTCTCGCCGCCCGCCGCGGCGGCCGGCTGGGTGCGCAGCGTCCGCCAGGCGACCTCGCGCACCGCCCCGATGCGGCCCTCGCGGATCAGCGCGTCGGTCGCGCGCACGAGCGGGGCCTGGTGCCAGTTGTGCACGGTGTGGAGCACCGCGCCCGCGGCGCGCGCGAGGCCGGCGAGGCGCTCGAGATCGGTAAGCGAGGCCACCAGCGGCTTCTCGCAGAGCACGTGAAGCCCATGGGCGAGCGCGGCCTCGATCAGGGCCGCGTGGCTCGACGGGGGCGTGCACACGTCCACGAAATCGAGATCGTCGGCGGCCAGCAGCGAGTCCACCGAGTCGTGCCAGCGCGCCCCCGGTAGCGCGGCCAGGCACTCGGCCCGGCGCGCCGGGTAGAGATCGGTGGCGGCCACGATGACCGCGTCGGGCCGCGGTCGCCAGCCTGGCAGGTGGCCGTGCACCGCCACGTTGCCGAGGCCGATGACGGCGCCCCGGAGTCTCCTAGTCTCGCCCATGCCGCTTGAGCACCACGCCGAGCGCTTCGTCCAGGATCGCCAGGCCGGCCCGGGCGGTCTCCTCGGTGATGACGAGCGGCGGATTGAGCCGGATGGTCGGGGCGTAGGTCATCGCCACGAGACCGCGCCGCAGGCACTCCAGGTAGAGGTCGCGGGTGATGGCTCGGTCGAGCGGCTTGCGAGTCTGGCGATCGTCGACCAGCTCGATGCCGAGCAGCAGCCCGCGGCCCCGCACCTCGCCCACCGTCCGGTACTTCTCCTTCAGGCGATGTAGCTCGGCGAGCATGACCGCGCCAACGCGATTGGACTGCTCGACGAGATCCTCCTTCAGGATGATCTCGAGCGCGGCGAGCCCCGCCGCCGAGGCGAGGGGGTTGCCGCCATAGCTCGACGAGCTGAAGCTCGGGTTGGACCAGGGCTTGGCCGCCACCAGCTTCTCGGTGGAGACGACGCCGGCCAGCGGGAAACCGCCCCCCACGCCCTTGCCCACCGTCATGATGTCGGGTACGACGCCCTCGTGGTCGGCGCCCCACATCGAGCCGGTTCGGCCGAAGCCGGTGATCATCTCGTCGGCAAAGAGCAGCGCCCCGTGATCGCGGGCCACCGACTGGATCGCCCGCAGGAAGCCGTCGGGCGGGATGACGTTGCCCGCGGTGCCCTGGATAGGCTCGACGATGATCGCGGCGATCTCGCCCGCGGTCTGGTAGCGGATGACGTCGCGCACGTACTCCGCGCAGGCGATGCCGCAGTCGGGATAGCGAAGCTTGAGCGGGCAGCGGTAGCAGTCGGCGTAAGGCGTCGAGTGCTGGCCGGGCAGGAACGGGCCCTGGTGGTGCTTGAAGTCGCCGCCGAGCAGGCCCAGCACGCCGCCGGTCTTGCCGTGGAAGCCGCCCCAGAACCCGATGACCTCCTGCCGCCCGGTCGCGGCCTTGGCCAGGCGCAGGCCGGCCTCCACCGCCTCGGCCCCGCCCGAGAAGAGCTGGATGCGGGTGAGCCCTTCGGGGGTGACCGACGCCAGCAGCTCGAGGAAGCGCGCGCGCGTCTCGGTGGTGAAGCTGCCGAAGGTCAGCCGCTCGGCCTGGCGCTTCAGGGCCTCGACGTAGTGCGGGTGGCAGTGCCCGATGCTCCCCACCGCGATGCCCGCGATGAAGTCGATGTACTCGTTGCCGTCCTCGTCCCACAGCGTCGCCCCGCTGCCGCGGGCCATCGCCAGTCCCGAGTAGAGCGCGAAGGACTGGTAGCCGGGCGCGATGTGGCGCGCCTCACGCGCCACGATCTCGCGGGAGCGAGGACCGGGCTCGCGCAGCTCGCTCACCGCCCGCCTCCGGAGACCCGCCCCGCGCCGAAGCGCAGCGCGAGGTACGACGCGATCACCGGCGCGGCCTCGTCGCGGTAGAGCGCGAAGCTGGGCCACGCGTTGAGATCGAGGAGCTGGAGTGAGCCGTCCGCGGAGGCGATGGCGTCGCCGCCGTAAATCTCCAGCCCGAGCGCGGTGGCGGCCTCGCGCACGAGGCGCGCGAGCCGGCCCGCGTCGAAGGCATGGCCGGCCAGGCGCTGGTCCTTGTGGTAGAACCAGCGGAACCAGGGCGGCCCGCCGTCCGGTCCGCCGCCGCCGGGCCCGACCCCGTAGAACTTGATGAGGTCGCCCGCCACGTGCGGCTGCAGCACCGCGCCCTCGATGCCGCGGGCCGCGAGGCCCGCGAGCGCCCCGGTGAGCGCGTCCGGCGTCTCCGCGAAGACCACGTCCCCGTCCTGGGTGTTGTGCACGTCGGCGCGCTTGACCCAGACCGGCAGCCGCGCGGTCACGTTCGCGTCCCCGGTGGACACGAGCCGGCTCGGCACGAAGGCCACGTTGGCCTCGCGCAGCTGCGCGATCATCCGCTCGCGGTACGTGTTGAGCACGGCCAGCGGGGAGTTGACGAGGCGGACGCCCCGCTCCTGCCAGGCCAGCAGCGTGGTGAGCGCTTCCATGCGCTCGCACATGAAGAACACGCCGTCGGGCGGCACCTCGGTGGCCACGAGATCCTCGGGGGCCCGGAGCTCCACCTGCACCCCGTGCGTCTCGAGGTGCTTGCCGGTCAGCCGGAGGATCTCCGCGTCGTCGCTCTCCCGCCCGGGCGAATGCTCGCGCTCGCGAAAGAGCCCCCAGCATGTCAGGTCCGTCACTCCCGTCCCCCTCGCGCTCATGTCCTCCGCGCTCCCCGCGCCAACGCCTCCGCGCTGGCCACATCCAGTGCCCGGTCCACGTCCACCACCGTCTCGATGATCTCCCCGTAGAGCGGCTCGCCGCTCTCGTGCAGCCAGCCCAGGTACTCGCGCAGGCGCCCGAGGGCCCGCGCGGGGGCGAGCCTTCTCGCCCGATCTGAGACACGATACACCCCCGCGGTGACCAGCCCGCTATCCGCCGTGCCGAGCCCCTCCACGCGCCCGCCCGCCCCCAGCGTCACCCAGAGCGGCTTCTCGTCCGACACGAACGGGGTGACCGCGAGCACGGTGGCGTCGGCGGGCCGGCCCGCCGCGGCCGCCGCGAAGCGGGCGAAGTCCTCCGCCGCGCACCACGCGTCCACCGTGGACACCAGCATCGGCCCCGCGGGGCCGCGCCCGGTCACCTCCCGGAAGCTCTCGAGCGAGGACGCGGTGGTCTTCACGATGAAGTCGATCGCGAGCGCAGGGAACCGCGACCGCACCCATTCCACGCACTCGCGCTCCTGCTCGTTCAGTATGACGGTGATCGCGGTGATCCCGGCTGTCGTGAAATTGCGCAACACCGCGCCGATCAGGGGCAGCCCGGCCACCTCGACCATGGGCTTCGGCACCCGGTAGCCGTCCGCGCGCAGGCGACTGCCCTCGCCGGCCGCGATGATCGCGCCACGCACCGCATCCGCCATCAGAGCAGCAGGGCCTCCACGTCCGTCAGTGAATGGATCATCGCGTCGCCCGGGCAGCACGGCTCCCCGGGCGGCGGGTCGGCGATCAGCCAGATGTGCCGCATGCCGAGCGCCCGCGCGCCCGCCATGTCCCGGGCCGCCGAATCGCCCACGAATATGGCAGCGCGGGGAGTCACCCCGAGCCCGTCCAGGGCCCGCATGAAGATGCGCGGATCCGGCTTGGAGAATCCGGCCCGCACGGAATCGACGACGACCCCGAACAGAGATCGGATCGACGTATTATGACATACGGTTTCGAGGTTCCCATAGAAGTTGGACACGATGCCGAGGCGGTAGCGCGCGCCGAGCCGCGCGAGCAGCGCCTGGTTCCGCCGCAGATGGCGGTGCGCGTCGTCGAGAAAGCGATCGGCCACGCGCGCGATCGCCCGCTCGTCGCGCACCGCGAGGCCGGCCGCGATGTCGACGGTGAGGCGCCGCACCGTGTCCTCGAAGGACAGCGTGTCCGGGATCGTGCCCACCAGCGCGTCGTCGGCGCGGTAGAAGACCGGATCGAAGACCTCGGCGCGCTCCGCCGCTCCCTCGGCGCGCCAGAGGGCGAAGAACCGCTCCTTCCACGTCAGCCCGTCGGCGTCGAGCGTGCCTCCGAAGTCGAAGAGCAGCGCGGCAGCGGGCCGCTCAGACAGGCGCGACCTCCACCGCCGCGTCGAACGCGGCCTGGCCCGCCGAGAAGCCGAACGCGTCGACCGCCGCGTCCGGGATGCAGGCATCCCCGGAGGTGAGCCGGTTGAGCCCGTCCCAGCCGTCGCGCATCCACACGGTGCGCGCGGGGACGCGGTCGGTCACCCGCGCGCGGGCGCGCATCTCGCCGCGATCGTTGAACACGCGCACCGCCGCGCCGTCCGCCACCTCGCGCGCGGCCGCGTCAGCGGGCGAGAGCCAGAGCACCGGCTCGGGCTCGAGCGCGGCCAGCGAGGGCAGCGCGCGGCCGTGATCGTAGAAGCCGTGAAAGTGGGCGAGGGTCCGCCCCTGGCGGAGCACGAGCGGGAAGCGCCCGGCGGGCAGGTTCTCGTGCACCGGCAGCGGGGACAGGCCGAAGCTCTCGGCGCGCTTCGAGTAGAGCTCCACCTTCCCGGACGGCGTGGGGAAGGCCAGATCGGGATGGCCCACGTGCGAGACGCGGAGCGCGCGGATGCCCCCCTCCGCGCGCAGGGCCGCCACGGTCGCGTGCCCGGTCGCGGGATGATCGAGGATCGCGTCGATCGGCCCCGCCGCGTCCGCCCACGGGTAGAAATCGGCGAGGCCGAGGCGCCGCGCGAGCTCCCGCAGCACCCACGCGCCGGTGCGCGTCTCCCCGGGAGGCGCCAGGGCCGGCTCCATCAGGTAGAGATGCGTGTTGGTCGCCTTGCAGCCGAGCTCCTCGAGCCACGACGTGCCGGGCAACACGACATCCGCGAAGCGGCGCGCGGTGTCGTTCCAGAAGAGCTCGTGGCTGACGATCAGCTCCTGCCGGGCGAGCGCCCTCTCGAGATGCGCGCTGTCCGCGAACGACGAGAGCATGTCGGTGCCGAAGAGGAGCAGCGCGCGCACCCGGCCGCTCTCGAGCGCCTCGGTCACGCGCGGCATCTGGTTCGGCACGTAGTCCCCGGGCGGTCGCTTCTCGCCCAGCGCGATGTCGGTCAGGCCGAAGCCGTGGCCCTTGCTGCCGTGGCGCGGCCCCAGGCCGCCGCCCGCGACACCCAGGTTGCCGGTGAGCGCGGGCAGGCACGCCACCGCGCGCGCGCCCTGCCAGCCATTGGCCCCCTTGTGCATGCTGCTGCCGCCCAGCACGATCATGGCCGGCCGGGTGGCCGCGTAGCGCCGCGCCAGGCCCACGATGACCGCCTCGTCGAGCCCGGTGACCGCGGCGGCCCACGCGGGCGGGTAGTCCCGCACGTGCTCGGCGAGGGCGTCGAAGCCCACGGTGTGTCGCGCGACGAACTCCCGATCGCAGAGACCCTCCGCGATCAGCACGTGCATCATCCCGAGGGCCAGCGCCGCGTCGGTGCCGGGCCGGATGATCAGCACCTCGTCCGACTGCGCGGCCGCCTCGGTGCGCCGCACGTCGATGGTGACGACCCGGGCGCCGCGGCGGCGCGCCGCGACCAGGTGCGGGGCGGTGTTGGGCTGGCTCGCCAGGTTGGCGCCCCACATCAGGATGAGCTCCGCGTGGGCCCCCATGTCCTCCTTGGTGTTGGTCTCGAGCGGGCCGGTGAGCCCGATACCGAAGCCGCCGAGCCCCCAGCAGATCATGGTGGGCGCCCACCACTGGCAGCCCCAGAGATTGGCGAAGCGGCGGAGCAGCTCCGAGTTCACCCGGGTGCCGTAGTTGTTGGCGAAGAACCCGTGCCCCGACCAGAGCCCGACCGCTTCGCGTCCGACCGCCTGCATGTGCGACGCGATGCGATCGAGCGCGGCCTCCCACGTCACCGGCCGGAACGGCGCATCGCGCCGGTCGCGCGCGAGGGGGGTCAGCAGGCGCTGCGGGTTGCCGATGATCTCGCGCGAGGCGTGGCCGCGCACGCACAGGAAGCCGCGGCTGTCGGGATTGTCCGGGTCGCCCGCGATCTCGATGAGCCGCCCGTCCTCGACGGTGACGAGCATCCCGCAGAGGGTGGGATGGCAGTTCATCGGGCACATGGTGCGGATGGTGGCCATGTGCGATGCCGGGGCTACGCCTGCGCCGTCCGCTCCACCCAGCCCGCCACCGCGGCCAGGGCCTCGTCGAGCTTCGCGGGATCCTTGCCGCCGGCCTGGGCCAGGTCGGGGCGCCCGCCCCCACCGCCGCCCACGATCTTGGCGATCTCCTGCACGAGCCGGCCCGCGGGGAAGCGCTTCATCACGTCCTTCGAGACGGCCGCGACCAGGCTCACCTTGCCATCCACCGCGCTGCCGAGCAGGATGATCCCCGAGGGCACGCGGTCCCGCAGGGTGTCCACCACCGCGCGCAGCCCATCGGGGTCCAGCCCGTCGAGACGCGCGGCGAGCACGGTCACCCCGGCCACCTGCTTCGCGGCGGCCGCCAGATCCGGCGCCTGGCTCCTCGCGAGCTTGGTCTCGAGCTGGGCGAGCTGCTTCTCGAGCCGCTTCTGATCCTCCAGCAGCGCGGCGAGGCGGCGGGGCAACTCGAGCGGCGGGATCTTGAGCAGGCCCGCGGACTCGCGCAGCGCGGTCTCCTCGCGGCCCACGTGGGCGAGGGCGGGCTCGCCGGTGACCGCCTCGATGCGGCGGACACCGGAGGCGACCGCGCCCTCGTCGGTCACCTTGAAGAGCCCGATCTGGCCGGTGGCGTCGAGGTGGGTGCCGCCGCAGAGCTCGGTGGAGAAGTCGCCGATGCGGATGACGCGTACCCGGTCGCCGTACTTCTCACCGAACAGCGCCATCGCGCCGGTGCGAAGCGCCTCCTGCAGGTCCATCTCGGCCGGGCTCACCACCACGTTGGCCTGCACCTGCTCGTTGACGAGGCCCTCGACCTCTTCCACCTCGCTGTCCTTGACGGAGGCGCCGTGCGAGAAGTCGAAGCGCAGGTGGTCGGGCGCCACCAGCGAGCCCGCCTGCCCCACGTGGGTGCCCAGCACCTTCCGCAGCGCGGCGTGGAGCAGGTGCGTGCCGGTGTGGTGCTGCCGCAGACCCTGCCGCCGGCGCGACTCCACGCTGACCGCGACCTCCTCGCCCTCGCGGAGCTGTCCCTGGGTCACCGCCACCCGGTGCACGATGAGCTGGCTGCCGCGGTAGTAGGTGTCCTGGATCTGCCCCTGCCCTTCGCGGCCGGTCACCGAGCCGGTGTCGCCCTGCTGGCCGCCGGACTCCGCGTAAGCGGGTGTGCGGTCGAGGATGATCTCCACCGTCTCCCCCTGGCGCGCCTCGCGCCGGCGCTGGCCGTCGGCAATCAGGGCCAGGATGCGCGCGGGCGCGGCCAGCGAGCCATAGCCCAGGAACTGGGGCTTGGCCAGCTCGGTGGAGAGCCGCTGGTAGATGGCCACGCCGGGCTCGCCGCTGTCCCCCGCCCCGAACGAGGCGCCCGCGCGGGCGCGCTCACGCTGCGCCTCCATCTCCGACTCGAAGACCCGATCGGTCTCGGCGGTGATCTGCCAGCCCGCGTCCTGGAACTCGTCCTTCGCGAGATCGGGCGGAAACCCGTAGGTATCGTAGAGCGTGAACAGGAACCGGCCATCCACCACCGGCGAGGCCGCCGCTCCCGACGTCGTCGCGCGACGGTCGATCTCCTCCCTGATCCTGGCCATGCCGAGATCGAGGGTCTCGGCGAAGCGTTCTTCCTCCTGCTTCACGGTCTCGGCCACCCGCGCCTGCGCCTCGCGGATCTCCGGGTAGGCGTCGCCCATCAGGGCCACCACCCCGCGGGTCATGTCCCACAGGAAGGGCTCGGTCAATCCCAGCATGCGGCCATGGCGCATGGCCCGGCGCATGATCCGGCGGAGCACGTAGCCGCGCCACTCGTTGGACGGGGTGACCCCGTCGGTGATCAGGAAGGTCGCGGCGCGGGCGTGGTCCGCGATCACCTGCATCGAGACGTCGTCCTCCTCGCGGACGTGGTAGGCCTTGCCCGCGAGGGCCGAGATCTGCGCGATGAGGGACGCGAACAGGTCGGTGTCGTAGTCCGACATCTTGCCCTGAAGCACCGCGGCGACCCGCTCGAGCCCCATGCCGGTGTCGATCGACGGCTTGGGCAGGGGCGCCATCGCGCCGCTCGCGTCGCGGTTGAACTGCATGAACACCAGGTTCCAGATCTCGAGCCACCGGTCACAGTCGCAGGCCGGTCCCAGGCAGACCCGACCCGCCTTCTCCTCCGCGCACGGCAGGTGCTCCCCCTGGTGGAAGTGCACCTCCGAGCAGGGGCCGCAGGGGCCGGTGTCCCCCATCGCCCAGAAATTGTCCTTCTCGCCGAGGCGGAGGATCCGGTCGGCGGGCAGAAACTGCTTCCAGAGATCGAAGGCGTCGTCGTCATCGGTGAAGACGGTGGCCTTGAGCCGGTCCTTGGGCAGGCCGAAGTCCTCGGTCAGGAGCTGCCAGCAGGACTCGATGGCGTCCTTCTTGAAATAATCTCCGAAGGAGAAGTTGCCCAGCATCTCGAAGAAGGTATGGTGTCGGGCGGTGCGGCCGACGTTCTCCAGGTCGTTGTGCTTGCCCCCGGCCCGCACGCACTTCTGGGCGGTGACCGCCCGGACGTAGTCCCGGCGCTCCTCCCCCAGGAACACCGACTTGAACTGGACCATGCCCGCGTTGGTGAAGAGCAGGGTGGGGTCCTGGGCGGGCACCAGCGGAGAGGACCGCACCACCGTATGCCCGCGCCGGCGGAAGTATTCGAGGAACCGCGCGCGGATCTCGCTCCCGGTCATAGGAGCGGTATTATACGCCGCCGTCTTCCTCGATGCCGGAGAGGTCGGCGCCCCGCTCGGCCAGCAGCACCCGCACCGCGTGGCGCACGGTCGCGGCCGGGTAGCCGCGGCGCAGGAGATAATCGGCCAGGCGGGCGGGCGCGCGCGCGGGCTGGCCGCGCAGGAGAGCGGGCAGCCGGCGCCGGCCGGCCTCGAGCGCGCGCGCGGATTCGCCCACCTCCTCGAACGCGGCGGAGATCGCGGCCTCGGCCATGGCGCGGGGAATCCCCTTGGCGAGCAGCTCCTGGCGCAGCCGATGGCTGCCGACCCGGCGCCCACGGGCGCGGGCCTCGGCCCACCAGCGGGCGAAAGCCTGATCGTCCACGTAGCCGCGTTCGGTGAGGTCGGCGACGACGGCCAGAGCGATCTCGGCGGGGGCGCCTCGGCGACGGAGGCGGCGGGTCAGCTCGCGGCCGCTCCAGGACTTGCGGGCCAAAAGATCGAAGGCCGCCAACCTGGCGGCCTTCTCATCCAGTACCGGGGCGGGCGGCGTCGGCGCTACCCCGCCTTCTTGCCGAAGGGGCTGCGCGCGGCCGCGACCGGCGCGGGGGCCATGCCCGGCTGCGTCGGCGCGGCGGTTGAGGCGGTGTTGCTGCCGCCCGGATGCTCCCAGGTCATCTCGCCGGTAGAGAAGATGCCCTTGACCTTGAGGTCGAAGTCGTCCGGGTTGGTCGCCGCGTCGCGGGCGGTTTCGTACGTGACCAGCTCCTCGCGATAGAGCTGCAGCAGCGACTGGTCGAACGTCTGCATGCCGTACTGCGCGGTGCCCGCCGCGATGACGCTCGGGATCTGCGGGGTCTTGTCCGCCTCGCGGATGCAGTCGCGGATGAGGCCGGTCGCGATCATGATCTCGACCGCGGGCACGCGGCCGCGGCCGTCGGCGCGCACCACGAGCCGCTGCGAAACGATGCCCTGGATGACCGCGGCGAGCTGCCCCCGGATCTGGTCCTCCTGGTGCGGCGGGAACATGGAGATCATCCGGTTGATGGTCTCTGCCGCATTCAGGGTGTGGAGCGTGGAGAGCACGAGGTGACCGGTCTCCGCCGCGTGGAGGCCCACTTCCATGGTCTCCACGTCGCGGAGCTCGCCGACCAGCATGATGTCGGGATCTTCACGGAGGGCGGCGCGGAGAGCCTGGGCGAAGTTCACCGAATCGTGGCCGATCTCGCGCTGGCTCAGCACGCACTTCTTGTCCTGGTGCACGAACTCGATCGGGTCCTCGATGGTGACGATGTGGTCGTTCCGGCTCCGGTTCATGAAGTCGATCATGGACGCGAGGCTGGTGGACTTGCCGGAGCCGGTGATGCCGGTGACCAGGATCATCCCGCGGCGCTCCATCGAGAGCCGCTCGAGGACCTTGGGCAGGTGCAGCTCGTGGAAGGCCGGGATGCGCTCCGGCACGTGCCGGAAGACGCCGCGCACCTCGCCCATCGCGAGGAAGAGGTTGCAGCGGAAGCGGCCGACCCCGGGCAGCATGTAGCCCAGGTCCATCTCCCGGCCCTCCATCAGCATGTTGAGCCGGCGCTCACCGAGCAGGCTCTTGGCCATCAGGTCGATGAACTCACGGGTGATCTGCGGGAGATCGTCCTGGACCTCGAGGTGACCATGGATCCTGAGGATCGGCTTCGAACCCGGCTTCAGGTGCAGGTCCGACGCCTTGCGCTGCGCAGTTTCCGTCAGCAGCTGCTGCAGTTCCATGGGCTACCCGCTCCTACTTGGCCACCTTCTCCGGTGCCGGCTGCGACACCCCCCCAACCGGCTTGAGGCCAAGGGCATCGCGGACTCTGACTTCCAGGTCGGCCAAGATCTTGGGATTGTCCTTCAGGTACCGCTTGGCGTTCTCCCGCCCCTGCCCGATCCGCTCACTCTTATAGGTGTACCAAGTGCCGGATTTTTCGACAACATTGTGATCGGCGGCCAGGTCCAGGACGGACCCCTCCTTGGAGACCCCCTCGCCGTAGATGACGTCGAACTCGGCCTCCCGGAACGGCGGAGAAAGCTTGTTCTTCACCACTTTAACCTTGGTCCGGACCCCGATGGCCTCGGTGCCGTTCTTGATGGTGTCCTGCCGCCGGATGTCCAGCCGTATAGAGGAGTAGAACTTCAGCGCCCGCCCGCCGGTGGTCGTCTCGGGCGAGCCGAACATGACGCCAATCTTTTCGCGGATCTGGTTGATGAAGATGACCGCCCCGCCGGACCGGGAGATGGCGGCGGTGAGCTTCCGCAGGGCCTGGGACATGAGCCGCGCCTGCAGGCCCGGGAGCGAGTCGCCCATGTCGCCGTCCAGCTCCGCCCGGGGCACGAGCGCGGCCACCGAGTCGATCACGATCACGTCCACCGCGTTCGAGCGCACGAGGGCCTCCGCGATCTCGAGCGCCTGCTCGCCGGTATCCGGCTGGGAGATGAGCAGCTCGTCGGTGTTGACCCCGAGGTTCTTGGCGTACTTGGGATCGAGCGCGTGCTCGGCGTCGATGAAGGCGGCGGTGCCCCCCATGTGCTGCGCCTCCGCGATGATGTGGAGCGCGAGCGTGGTCTTGCCGGAGGACTCCGGCCCGTAGATCTCGGTCACCCGGCCGCGGGGAATGCCGCCGATGCCCAGCGCGACGTCGAGCTGGAGCGCTCCCGTTGGAATGACGGAGATCTCGTCGAAGATCCCACCCTGGCCCAGGCGCATGATGGCGCCCTTGCCGAACTGGCGGTCGATCGCGGTAATGGCCAGTTCCAGGGCCTGGCGGCGGTCGCTCTTGACGTCAGCCATGCGTGTCTCCTCGTGCTGGAGTGTCGAATCGGTGCGCTCAGGTGTCCCGAGCACTGTGGAACGCCGGCCCGACGCTGTCAAGCGGGACCGGTGAGAAACCCGAGAAAATCCGATACACCCGCGCCGGCGTCACGCCCCTGACAGCGGGGCGAGACGACGCACGTGATAGCGGGCGCCCGACGGCGAGAGATCGCTGCGCATCAGCGCCAGCTCCGTCACGCGCTGCGTGCCAAACGTGGTGGTGGCGACCTGCGCGAGCGCGCTGCGCAGCGGCGGTCCCGCCTCACGGCGCCAGCGACGCTCGTCGTGGACGCGCCCGATGGTGAGATGCGGATGCCACGCCCGCTCTTCTCGGGCGAACCCGCGCGCGGCGAGCGCGGCCGTCACCCGCGCCTGCAGGCGCCGCGCGTCGAGCGCGCCCTGGGCCAGGCCGACCCAGAGAATGCGCGGGCGCTCGAGCCCGGGAAACGCGCCGACGCCGTGGAAGGTGACGTCCAGCGGCGCGCTCCCGACCGCGGCGTCGGCCAGCGCGGCCTCGGCCTCGACGAGGCGCTCGTCGCTCTGCTCGCCGAGGAAGTGCAGCGTGACGTGGAGATTCCGTGCCGGCACCCACGCGACCGCCGGGCCCAGCGGGCGCAGTCGCTCGATGGTGGCCGCGATGCTCGCCCGCAGCGCTTCGTCCAGGAGCAGCGCGACGAAGGCGCGGGTCACGCCCGCGCGAGGAGGGCCCGGCGGAGCATGTCGAGCGCGGCCTGCGAGGACTGCCACTTCACCGCCTCCCGGCCGCCCGCGAAGCGGAACCGCCGCACCTCGATGCGCGGGCCGGCCGAGCCCGGCGCGGCCGCCGCGATGAACACGGTGCCGACCGGCTTGGCGGGCGTGCCGCCGTCGGGTCCGGCGATGCCGGTCACCGCGATCCCGCAGGCCGAGCCGGAGATGCGGCAGATCCCCGCCGCCATCGCCTCCGCCACCGGCGCGCTCACCGCGCCGTGCGCGCGCAGCAGGTCCTCCGGCACGCCCAGGAGCTGCTCCTTGGCCTGGTTGGAGTACACGACCACGCCCCGCTCGACGTAGCGGGAGGAGCCCGCGATGTTGGTCAGCCGGTGGCCGACCAGCCCACCGGTGCAGGACTCGGCCATGGACACGGTGAGCCGGCGGGCGAGCAGGAGCCGGCCCACCACGATTTCGAGGGTGTCCTCGTCCTTGCCCCAGCAGTCCGGCCCGAGGGCCTCCCGCACCTCTCTCTCCACGGGGTCCAGCGCCGCCTCCGCCGCGCCGCGGGAGGCCGCCCGCGCGCGGAGCTGCACCCACACGTCGCCGTCGACCGGCACGCAGGCGACGGTGACCGCGCCCTCGACGCCGAGCCAGCGGCCGAGGCGCTCCTCCGCGTCCGCGGGCGAGAGGCCGGTGGTGTGCAGCGTGCGGAGCACCGTGCTCTCGCCCGCGCCGAGCCGCTGGCGGGCGAGCGGGCGCAGGTGCGACTCCACGAGCGAGGCGAGCATCGCGGAGCCCGCGGGCAGCACCGCCACCGCCGCGCGCCCGGCCTCGAGCACCCACGCGGGTTCCCCCGCCGCGGGCCAGAGCAGGGCGCCCTGCGGCAGCAGCGCCAGGCGATCGAGCCGCCGCGGCATCGCCTGGCCGCGCCGGGCGAAATCCTCCTCCATCGCGGCCAGCAGCTTGTCGTTGAGTACCAGCCGCGCCCCGCCGAGACGCGAGAGCGCGCGCCGGACCACCTCGCCGCTCGAGCCCCCCGGCTGCGCGAGCACCACCACCAGCGAGGCCGCCTCGACCGCGCCGCGCAGGGCTTCCTCCACCGCGGTCTCGTCCTCGTCCACGACCTGGCGCGAGGCCACCGGCACGCCCTCGGCCAGGAGGGCGCGGGCCACCATCATGCCGGCCGGGTCGTCGGCCGCGCCGAGCTGCGCGGCGCCCACCGTCACGATCCAGGCTCCGCTCACCGCCGCCTCACGCGGGGACGCCGAAGAGGGCGCGCGCTCCCAGCACGAGCACCAGCGCGTAGAGGCCCGCGATGAGATCGTCCACCATCACGCCCACGCCGCCGGTGAGGACCTGGCTCTCGCGGGCCGGGAACGGCTTCCAGATGTCGAAGAGCCGGAACAGCAGGAAGGCGGTGACGAGCACGGGAATGGTCCGCGGCAGCAGGATCACCGAGAGCAGCATGCCCGCCACCTCGTCGATCACGATCACTCCGGGATCCTTGCGGCCCAGCACGCGCTCCACGCGCGAGCCGGCCCAGATGCCGATGAGGGTGACTACCACCAGCGCCACCGCGATGCGCAGCGGGGTGAGCGGCAGGAGCCAGATCGCCACCAGGGTGACGAAGCTGCCCACCGTGCCGGACGCCACCGGGGCGTAGCCCGCGCCGAAGACGCTGGCCAGCACGAAAGCCAGGCGATCGCCCGGCCCGAGCGGCTTATTCCCCGACGAGCTCGTAGCCCTCGACCTCGACGATGGAGACCTCGGCGAAGCGCCCCGGGGTGAGCGCGCGGTCGCGCAGCAGCACCACGCCGTCGATCTCGGGCGCCTGGCCGGCGGTCCGGCCCTCGAAGCGGAACGCGGAGTCCGCGCTCGGCCCGTCCACCAGCACGGTCTGGCGGGTGCCGAAGAGGGCCTTCTGGCGCGGCCAGGCCAGCCGGTCCTGGAGGTCCTGCACCTGCTGGGCGCGCTCGGCCATCACCTCCGCCGGGACCTGGTCGCCCATGTCGGCGGCCGGGGTGCCCTCCTCCACCGAGTAGGTGAAGACCCCGAGCCGATCGAAGCCCGCGTCCTCCACGAAGCCGAGCAGGTTCTGGAACGCGGCCTCGGTCTCGCCGGGGAAGCCCACCAGCACGGTGGTGCGGAGGGTGACGCCGGGAATCGCGTCGCGCAGGCGGGCCACGATGTCCTTCATGCGCTGGGCGGTGACGCCGCGGCGCATGGCGCGCAGGATCCCGTCGTCGCCGTGCTGGACCGGCATGTCGAGGTACGGCACCACGCGCGCGCGCTGCCACTTGGCGATGAGCCGCTCGGTGACGTGGGCGGGATGCAGGTACATCGGCCGGATCCACGGCATCGGCGTGCCGGAGAGCGCCAGCAGCAGGTCGCCGATGTCGCCGTTGCCGGCGAGATCGCGTCCGTACGCGAGCGTATCCTGCGAGACCAGGATCGCCTCCTGGATCCCGCGCCGCGCGAGCCCGTTGACCTCCGCCACGATGTCGGCGAGCGGCCGGCTCCGATGCTTGCCGCGGAACTGGGGGATCGCGCAGAACGTGCAACCCATATCGCAGCCCTCGGCGATCTTCACGTACGCGTAGGGCACCCGGCCGGTGAGCAGCCGCGGGGTCTGCGCGTCGTACAGATAGCCGGGGGGCGCCGCGCTCACCCAGGCCTGGCGCCCGTCGGCCTGGTTCACGAGATCCACGATGCGGTGCAGCTCCGAGGTCCCGAGGATGGCGTTGATCTCGGGAATCTCGGCTTGGATCTCGCCGCCGTACCGCTGGGTCAGACAGCCCGTCACGATGAGAGCCCGCGCCCGCCCCCGCTCCTTGAGCTGGGCCAGCTCGAGGATCGTGTTCACCGATTCCTCGCGGGCCCGGTCGATGAACGCGCAGGTATTGACCACCAGGCAGTCGGCGCCCTCGGGGGCCTCCACGATCTGATGCCCCGCCTGGGAGAGCATGCCCAGCATCAGCTCGGAGTCCACCTGGTTCTTGGGGCAGCCGAGGGTCGTGAAATGGACTTTCATGACGGGGGCTTATGATCCCACAGGGCCTCCGGCCCCGTCAACGAGCCGGCCCCCACCGTTTCACCCTCCTGGTGCGCCCACTCCTCCTTCACGAGTTCGGCGCGCAGGAGGTCGCGCACGAACTCGCTGTGATTGCCGTAGCGCCGCGCCCGGCCCTCGACGCTCCGGTTCCAGGCCCGGAACCTTCCTTGACGTCGCCGGGTTGAGTCGTTACCTTGTCGCGTATGCTGCCGGTTCGTCGCGTATCCTTGGCGCTCCTGGTGGTGCTGGCCGTCCTGGCCATCGCGGGCCCGGCGGCGGCTCACGCCCCCGCGCCGGTGCTTTCCGCAGCGACGCCGGCGGCGGCCCCGGCTCCCGCGATCGTCCCGATCCTGAGCGCCGCCCCCGCTCCGCCCGCGCTGCCCTGGTACCTGCCCGCCGCGCTGGCGCTCGTGGGGCTGACCGCCTGGCATCGGCCACGGCGGGCCCTGGTCGTGACGCTCGCCGTGCTCCTCTGCGTCTTCGCGTTCGAGAACGCGCTGCACTCGGTGCACCACGGATTCGATCCCAAGCAGCAGGAAGAGTGTACGCTCGCCGCGGCGTCCGCCCATCTGGCGGCCGTCCAGGTGGACGATCCCGGCGTCGCTTCGGTCATGCTCCCCGTCATCGGCCGGGCGGAGGCCGCGTCACCGACTTCCACGCCGACCCGCTTCCTCAGCCCCGACCAGGGGCGCGCGCCTCCCTCCGCGATCCTGTAGCTCACCGCGGTTTCCCGCGCCCCGCGCGCTCCGTGCGTCGAGGCCGCGAGTGGGAAATCCCGGTCGACGCGGTTCCAATTCTGGCTCCTGGGGAGGGAAGCGTTCGTGCTCAACGAGCTGTCGTGGTCGCGTGCGATGCCGATCGGCCTGTCCTGCCTGCTCCACGTGGGGCTGGTCACCGGTCTCATCCTGGGGCAGTCAGGGGTGACCAGCGTGGTGGCGCTGCAGCCGCCGGTGCTCCCCATCCAGCTCGTCACGCTCGACGCCGTGGAGCCCCCGCGAGATCCGGCGCCCGCCCCGACGCCCCGGCGTGAGCGCGCGGCCCCGATCCGGCGGCCGGAGCCCCCGCGGCCGCGGGAGGTCGCCGCCGCGAAGATCGAGGAGCCCGTCCCGCAGCCGGTCGCGCCGGCCCCGACGCCGGCGCCCGCGCCCGCGGAGACCGCGCCCGCCCCGGCCGCATTGGCTGCGACCCTGCCCGCGATCAGTGAGCCCGCGGCGGCCCCGGGCCCGTCGGCGCCCGCGGCAAGCGGCACCACGATCGCGCTTCCTCCCTCGGCTCCCGTCGTGGCCGCGAAGCCGCCCGCCACGGCGCCGGAGGGCGTCACCCGGACCGCGCGGCCACAGGGCGGCTACCAGGTACGCCCCGCCTACCCGTCCGCGCCGCGCCGTCTCGGCATCCAGGGCACCACGATGCTGCGCGTGCACGTCCTGGCGGACGGCCGGATCGGCGACCTGCTCGTGGAGCGCTCCGCCGGCCACCCCGATCTCGATCAGGCCGCGATGGAGGCGGTGCGGCGCTGGCGCTTCGAGCCGGCCCGCCGCGGCCACGACGCGGTGGCCATGTGGGTTCTGCTCCCCGTCGAATTCCGGCTCACCCAGTAAGGAGATCAATGCGTCCGATCGTCATGCCGGCCCTTGGGCTGGCTCTCGCCTTCGTGCTCACGCCGCTGGTCGCGACGGCCCAGCCCCGGCCCGAGACCACCCTGCCGCCGGTGGTCGTCGAGGGCAGCCGCTCGCCCGACGAGCGCACGCGGACCGAGACCGAAGCCCGCGAGGAGCTGCGCCGCGTGCCGGGCGGCACCGAGGTGGTCGGCCAGGAGAAGATCGAGCAGTCCCGCGGGGCCAATCTCAAGGACGCGCTCGACTTCGTGCCGGGCGTGTTCGTGCAGCCGCGCTTCGGCGCGGCCGACGAGAGCCAGATCTCGATCCGCGGCTCCGGCCTCCGCAGCAACTTCCACCTGCGCGGCCTCAACATCCTGATCGACGGCTTCCCGTACGGCAACGCCGACGGCTTCGGCGACTTCGAGTCGCTCGAGCTGCTCACGACCAAGCGGATCGAGGTCTACAAGGGCGCCAACGCCCTGCGCTTCGGCGGCTACACCCTGGGCGGGGCCATCAACCTCGTCACGAAGACCGGCTACGACACCCCGCTCATCGAGCTGCGGAGCGAGGCCGGCTCGTTCGGCTTTCTCAAGAACTACGTGGGGACCGGCCAGGTCTACGGGCCCTTCGACCTCTACGTCGGCCTGAGCGACACCGAGCTGAACGGCTACCGGCAGCACGGGGACCAGACCCGACGCCGCGCCTACGCGAGCCTCGGCTATCGCCTCGCCGGGGGCACCACGGTGCGCCTCGACCTCGGCTATGTCCGGAGCGAGGAGAACCTCCCCGGCGCCCTCACCCAGCCGGAGATGGACCGCAATCCCCGCCAGCGCAACCCGGCCAGCAGCGCGTTTCACGAGGAGCGCAACTACAACTACACCCGGGGAGCCCTGACCGTCCGCACCCCGCTCAGCGAGAACCAGGTGCTCGAGTGGTCCACCCAGCTCAACTACCAGGACATGGATCATCCGCTGTCGTTCGCGATCATCGACGACACGACCTACAGCTACGGCACCGAGCTGCGCTACGTGCTGACCGCGCCCTTCCTCGGCCTGGCCAGCCGGCTCACCGCGGGCTTCCAGTTCTTCGGCACCCGCCAGATCGACGTCAACTTCGCGAACAACCTGGGCAACCGCGGGGCCAAGAGCAAGGACCAGTTCAACATCGCCAACAACATCGCCGGCTACCTGGAGGAGCAGCTCGATCTCACCTCCACCTTCACCGCGGTGGCGGGCGGCCGGGCCAACTACGCGACCCGGGAGGTCCGCGATCGCTTCGGGGCGGACGGCAACCAGTCCGACGCGGTGGACTTCTTCTCCGCCTCGCCCCGGGCCGGCTTCGTCTGGAAGGCGGCCCCCAATATCCAGGTCTTCGGCAACGCCAGCCACGCCTACGAGCCGCCCGCGCTGCTCGAGCTGACCGCGCCGGGCCAGCTCGGCGGGAACCTGGGCCAGCTCGCGGCCCAGAAGTCGTGGCAGTTCGAGGTGGGCACCCGCGGCACCGTGGGCCAGCGGCTCGCCTGGGACGTCGCGGTCTACGACGCTGAGCTGTGGGACGAGATCCAGAACGTGAACGTCCAGCCCTTCCCGGGCGCCGCGTTCACGATCCCGCGCTACCGCAACATCGACCGCTCGCGCCACACCGGCGTCGAGGCGGGCGTGGACCTGCTCCTGGTCAAGGACATCCTGGCGCGGATGGGCCTCGGCCGCACCGGCGACACGCTGCGGGCGCGCGCCGGCTATACCTGGTCGCGCTTCGTGTTCGTGAACGACGTCAACTTCGGTGACAACGACCTGCCCGGCGCGCCGCGCCACTTCATCCAGACCGAGCTGCGCTATGATCACGGCTCCGGGTTCTGGATGGCGCCCGGCCTCGACATCGTGCCCAGGGCCTACTTCGTCAACAGCGAGAACGACGCGCGCAACGATTCCTACACGCTCGTGAACTTCAAGGCCGGCTTCGAGCACAAGCCGACCGGGATCGGCGTGTTCTTCGAGGCCCGCAACCTGGCCGACACCACCTACTCGGGGGCGGTGGCGACGGACGACGCGAACCGTCGCTTCTTCTTCCCCGGCGACGGCCGCTCGTTCTACGGCGGCGTCTCCTGGAGATGGCGATGAGCGCGAGACGGATCGGGCTGGCGGTCGCGCTCGTCCTGGCGGCCTCCACCACCACGCAGGCGGCCGAGCTGACCCTCGGGCCGCGCCTCGAGTACAAGCACGTGAGCCGGGGTCACGAGTTCAACCTCTCGGGCGCGGCGGTGGCGGCGGGCCCGGACGGCCGGCCGCTCCTGGCCTGGGCGGCCCAGGAAGGTCACGCCAACCAGCTCTACGTGCTCCAGCTGGGCGACACGCCGGTGCGGGTCAATCCCGAAGGGCTCGCGGTGGAGGCGCTCCACCATCCGCCGCGGCTGGTGGTGGCCCCGGGCGGGCCGGTCTACGTCTCCTGGTCGTCCGAGAAGGCCAAGCCGGAGGGCACACTCTTCGCCTCCGACCTGCAGCTCTCCCGCTCGCTCGACGGCGGCCGGCGCTTCGAGCCGCCCCTGCGCGTGAACGAGGACCGGCCCATCTCGCATTCGTTCGACGGCCTCGCGGTGGCCCCCGACGGCACCGTGCTGGTCACCTGGATCGACGGCCACGAGGGCCGCAAGGATCCCGCCACCTGGGTCGCGCGCGTGACCGAGCGGGGCACGCGGGTCGAGGGCATCCGCAAGGTGGGCGACGACACCTGCGTGTGCTGCCGAGTGGACGCGGCGACCGGCGCGGGCAACCTGGTCGCGCTCACCTGGCGGCGGGTGTTCCCGGGCGACGTCCGGGACATGGTGATGGCGGTCTCGCGAGACGGCGGGCGCACCTTCGGCGATGCCACGCTGGTGAGCGCCGATCACTGGAAGATCAACGCCTGCCCGCATCGCGGGGGCGCGGTGGGCCTGGACGCGAAGGGGCGCGTGTACATGAGCTGGTACACGGAGGGCAGCGACATCCGACCCGACCTGAAGTTCGCGGTCTCGACGGACGGCCAGCGCTTCGGGCCGCCGAAGCGGCTGCACACCTCGGCCACCTCGATCCCCGACCAGGCGCGCATGGCGGTCGATCCGGCGGGCCGCGCGGTGATCGTGTGGGAGGAGTCCACCGCGGTCCGCCGGCGCATCCTGCTGCGCTACACCCTCGACGGAGGGCGGACCCTGAGCCCGGTCCGCGTGCTGTCCAGCGCGATCAAGGCCTATTCGCCCGACATCGCCTTCGCGCCCGACGGCTCGTTCCTGGTGGCCTGGCACGAGGAGCAGTTCCCGTTCCTCAAGACGATCGTGCAGCCGGTCGTTCTCCCGAAGACCCGATGAAGCTCGCGATCCTGGTCGTCCTGGGTATGATCGGATCATGCCTCTGGGGGCTCCCCGACGCGGACGCGCACGCCATCATCCTCGAGTCCGCCCCGCGCCACGAGGAAACGCTGTCGACCCCGAAGCGAATCGTCCTGCGCTTCAACAGCCGTCTCGAGAAGCCCCTCTGCTCGGTCCATCTGGTGGGGCCGCGCCAGAAGACCATCGCGCTGCTTCGCCAGGACCCGGACACGCCGGCCGACACCCTCGCGTACGCCCTGCCGCCGCTCGATCCGGGCGCCTACCAGGCGCGCTGGAAGGTGATGGCCGCGGACGGCCACGTGACCGAGGGCACCGTGCTCTTCACGGTCACCGCGCCGGAGCCGGCCGGGAAGAAGTGAGGACCTCCGCCCCATGAGTCGCGCGCGGAGCTGGCGGCGCGCGACGCTGGCGGCGGCGCTCCTCGCGGGGCTCCTCGGCCCCGCTCCGCCGGCGGGGGCGCACGCCTCCCTGGTGCGGTCGACGCCGGCGCATCGTGCGGTGCTGGGCCAGATGCCGGAGCGTGTGCAGCTCTGGTTCAACGAGCGGCTCGAGCCGGCCTACAGTACGGTGTCGGTGTGGAATGAAACGGGCGCGCAGGTGGACGCGCGCGACGTGGCGGTGGGCCCGGACGACCCGCGGCACCTGTCGGTCACGGTGGAGACGCGGCAGTCCGGCCTCTACACGGTCAAGTACCGCGTCCTCTCGGTGGACGGCCACATCGTCGACAGCCGCTTCACGTTCACGGTGAAAGCGTCACGGTGAAAGGACCACGCACATGACACGACGTGATAGCCGGATTCGCTCCTTCCTCGTGATGGCGGTCGCCGCCGCGGTGGTGGGCCTCGGAGCCGCCGCGGGCTGGGAGGCGGTGCGGGCCCAGAGCCACGCCCACATGCACGGGGCGATGGACCAGGGGGGCTGGTACAAGCGTCTGTCCCCCGATGCCCGCGCCGCCGCCATCGAGCGGCAGTTCGGCGGCTTCGCGACCGCCATGGCCGAGGTGTCCTATCGCTACACCGAGATGTACTTCGGCGCACTCGACGGCAACTGGGACTACGCCGGCCACATGGGCACCACGATGGCGACCGCGCTGGCCAACGGCCTCGAGCGGCGGCCGCCACTGCGGAAGAACGCGGACGCGCTGTTCCTCAAGGGGCCGTATCCGCAGGTCATGGACGCGATCCGCGCGAAGGATCTCGCGCTGTTCAAGCAGCGCATCGAGGCCATGCGCGCGGCGTGCACGGCCTGCCACGCGGCGGAGGCGCATCCGTTCATCAAGATCGGGGTGCCGACGGTGCGGCGGAATCCGGTGGTGAACGAGTAGGTCTCGCTCTCGAGGAACCACCCCTCACCCTGCCCTCTCCCGTGAGGGGAGAGGGAGGTGAGGAGCGCGCCGGGCGCGGTCTCAGAACTTGTCGGGGAACTGGGTGACGATGGCCTCGGCGAGCGGGTCCGCGATCATCTGCATGTGACCGGCGCCGGTGCGCAGGGCGGTGAAGGCCCGGCCCTGATCCTTGGCGGCCTGCGCGTCGATCACGTCCTTCAGCGTCACCACGTGGTGCTTGACCAGGTCGGCCACGACCGACTTGGGCAGGTTCGGATTGGCGGCGGCGAGGAACGCCCCGAAGTCCTGCGTGTAGCCGATCAGCTCGCTCACCGCCTTGTCCTGCTTCGCGCGGTCGCCCGAGGCCGCGCCCACCGTATAGTCCACCACCATGCCGATGTGCTTGCGCCAGAGCGGCAGGAAGGCCGTCTCGGCGTCCGGCCCATACACCGAACCGATCGCCTTCGCGATCGCGATGGAGTTGGCGTCCAGCGCGCCGGCCGCGGCCTTGAACTCCGCGTCGCGCCCGCCCAGCGCGGCGCCGGTGGCGGCGGAGGCGAGGTAGACGTGCTCGCGCATGGCCAGGTTGAGCGCGGTCCGGAGCGACGCGGCCTGCGTATCGGTCGCGCCCGCGATCCGGCCCGGGAACTGCTTGACGATCGCGCCCGCGAGCGGGTCGGCGATCATCTGCATGTGGCCGGCGCCGGCGCGCAGGGCCGCGAACGCCTTGACGTCGTCCCGGGCGACCTGCGCGTCGATCACCGCCTTGAGGGTGAGCACGTGGTGCTTCACGAGGTCGGCGACGACCGGCTTCGGCAGGTTCGGGTTGGCGCCGGCGAGGAACGCACCGAAGTCCTGGGTGTAGCCGACCAGGTCGTCGACCGCCTTGTCCTGCTTGGCGCGGTCGTTGGTGGCCGCGCCCGTCGTGTAGTCCACCACCATGCCGATGTGCTTGCGCCACAGCGGCAGGAACGCCTTCTCGGCGTCCGGCCCGTAGACCGAGCCGATCGCCCGGGCCACGTCCACCGAGTTGGCGTCGAGCGCGGCGGCGGCCGCCTGGAACTCGGGCTGCCGGCCGGCGAGGGCCGCGCGGGTGGCCGCGGCGGCCAGGTACACGTGCTCGCTCAGCAGCGCGTTGAGCCCGACGCGCAGGCCCGCGGCCGGCGTGGCGGACGTGGGCTGGTTGAGGCGCGCGGCCCAGACGTCGCCCACGCCCATCGCGGTGACCGCGAGCACGGCCAGACCTCCGATCAGTCGAATCATCGTGCGTCTCATGGGTGTCTCCTTTCCGGTGTCGAGAACGTTCACTTCACGCGAATCTCGCCGCGCATGGACTGGTGCCGGCGGCAGAAGTACTCGTAGACTCCGGGCGCTCCGAGCTCCACGGCGGCGGCGGCCCCCTTGCCCTCGAGCCGCACGTCGAAGCGCCCGTCCGGCTGCTCCGGCGTGCCCGAGGTGACGGTGTGGGCGATGTCGTCCTGGTTGGTGAAGGCCAGGCGCGTACCCGCCTTCACCTCGAGCTGGCCGGGCCTGAACTGGAAGAGCTGGACGCTCACGCCCGACTGCGCGCGCCCGCCCGCGGCCACGCCGAGCATCAGGCTTGCCACCACCAGCGCCATCGCGGTCTTGCCGATCCGGGGTGTGCTCATCGCGCCCTCCTGCTCACGTCTACGCGGCCGGCGGGCGTTTGGATTGCGCGGGCGCGCGCGGGGAAAAACGAACGGCGGCACGGGCGCTTGGCCCGTGCCGCCGGATGCGGCGGAGTGACGCGGAGCGTGCCTAGTTGGGGAGCACCACGCGATCGATCACGTGGATCACGCCGTTGGACTGGTAGACGTCGTACGTCGAGATGCTGGCCACCGCGCCCTTCTCGTCCTTGAGCACGATGTTGCGGTCACCGTTCATCATGGCCCACAGCATGCCGCCGCTGGCCGTCCGGAGCGTGGCGGTGCCGTTGCCGGCCTTGATGGCCTTCTGCAGCGCGGCCGCGTCCATCCGGCCGGGCACCACGTGATAGGTCAGTACCTTGGCGAGGCCCGCCTTGTTCTCCGGCTTGAGCAGGCTCTCGACCGTGCCCGCGGGCAGCGCCCCGAACGCGGCGTTGGTGGGGGCGAAGACGGTGAACGGGCCCTGCCCCTTGAGGGTGTCCACCAGACCGGCCGCCTTGACCGCGGCCACGAGCGTGGTGTGGTCCGCCGAGTTCACCGCGTTGTCCACGATGTCCTTGCTCGGGTACATCGCCTGTCCTCCAACCATCGGCTCGCTCTTGGCGAGCGCCACGACGGGGAGGACGGCAAGCAGGCCGAGCAGCGCGAATGCGATTGTCCGCTTCATATCGTCCCATCCTTTCCGGCTAGAGTTGCCCCGGGCGGAGGGGGCCGACGGGCGCCCCGCTCTCCGGGTTCACCCTGACTTACGGCCGGGGAACGGGGACGGATTTACGTGGAGCGGTAATTCGTGAACTGGAGCGCGATGCCCAGATCTTTGCCCTTGAGCAGGGCGATGACCGCCTGCAGGTCATCACGGTTTTTGCCCGCGACCCGCACCTGCTTCTCCTGGATGGAGGCCTGGACCCGGATCTTGGAGTCCTTGATCAGGCGCACGATCTCCTTGGCCTTCTCCATCGGCACGCCGTCCTGCAGCGTGATCTTCTGGCGCACCACGCCGCCGCCCGCCTGCACCGGATCGTTGATGGTGAGGGCCTTGAGATCGATGCCGCGGCGGTGGAGCTTGGACTCCAGGATGTCGAGCACCGCCTTGACCTTCATGTCGTCGGTGGAGGAGATCGTGATGTCCATCTTCTCGATCTCGATCTCGTTCTTGGCGCCCTTGAGGTCGTAGCGCGTCGCGATGTCGCGACGGGCCTGGTCGATGGCGTTGGTAACCTCCTGCATGTCGATCTTGCAGGCGACGTCGAAGCTGTTCTCGGCGGCCATGGCGAGGTCCTCGGCTAGCGCGGGTCGAGCGGCACCACCGCCGCGTCCTTCGGGGGCGTGAAGACGAAGAGCGTATCGCTGATCCCCGGATTGATGGCGACCCGGTTGAAGGTCATGGTGACCGTGTTCTGGAACTGGTCGTAGAGCACCGCCTGGCGCACGACGTAGTCCTTGGGATCCACCGTGATCACCAGACGCGTGAGGAGCGGAGTCGGCTGCTTGGGGGTGAGGTCGAGCACCGGCCGGCCGGTGCCGTCGCGCGGGCTCGCCGGATTGAGGAAGCGCACCGTGAACTCCTCGCGCAGCTTGCCGAGCCCGGAGAGGAAGCTGCCCGCCGGCCCCGCCAGGGCCTTGGGCGCGTTGCCCTTGTTCACCTGGTTGAGCTCGGGGGTGTACACCCAGAGCGAGGTGCCATCCGAGACGATCTGCTGCGGCGCGGGACTCTTGTAGTCCCAGCGCATCTTGCCACCCTTCTTGAGCAGTACGGTGCCCTCGGCCTTGATGTCCTGGCCGAGGCTCTTGTTGCGCGCGGTCTGGGTGAACTCGGCGCGGAGATCCACGATCTTGCCGTAGGTCGCCTCGACCCCGTTGACCACCTCGTCGAGGGTCTGGGCCCCGGCCGGGACCGGCGCGAGCAAGAGGAGGACGAGCAGACAGAGGTTTGGGTGGATATTCTGGCGCGCTCCTCTCTTCATATTACTCGCCTCGCCTTCGGCTTCAGCTCGCACTGCGTCTCTTTTGCAGGTACTCGGGCCCGACCAGGATCTCGCGCGGCTTGGCGCCGTTGCCGGGGCCGATGACGCGGTCCTGCTCCATCATGTCGATGAAGCGCGCGGCCTTCGGGTAGCCCAGGCCGAGCCGCCGCTGCAGGAACGAGATGGACGCGGCCCGCTGGGCGATCACCAGGTTCACCGCGTCCCAGTAGATGTCGTCGCGGTCCTCCCCCCCGCCGCCCGGGCCCGCCTCGTCGGCGGGCAGCTCCACGTGCTCGTACACCGCGGAGCCCTGGGTGCGCAGGAATTCACACATCGCCTTCACTTCCTTGTCGGAGACCCAGGCGCCGTGCACGCGCATCTGCCGGCTCGCGCCCGGCGGGACGAAGATCATGTCGCCGCGGCCCAGGAGCTG
>DATFUK010000271.1:0-4585 GCA_035260865.1 Candidatus Methylomirabilota bacterium
GCGACCGCCTCCTGAGCGGCGACGGCTCCGGGTACGAGCGCCGGCGCAACATCGTGGTGCGCCGCGACGGGCGGCGCGTCAACGTGGCGCGCTTCCGGGGCCAGCTCTTCGTCTGCGCCACCGGCTGCTGCTGCGGTCGCACCGAGGACGGCTTCGCGCCGGTTCCCACCGAGACCTTCCATCGCGAATGGGAGCGGCGGCGACTGCGCAATATCATCCACCTCACCATCGGCGGCTGCCTGGGCCCCTGCGCGCTCGCCAATGTGGCGCTCCTGCTCTTCGACGGCCAGGCCCAATGGTTCCACTCGATCGACTCGGACGCGCTCGCCATCGCGCTCTACGATCACGTCGAGGCCATGCTGGACGCCGACGGCGCCCTGCCGCCGCCGCCGGCGCTCGCGCCGTATCACTTCACCGCGTCCGCCTGGCAGCCGCGTCCCGACGGCCAGCCGGTGGACGACGCGCGCCTCTGGCGCGGGTGCCGGGCCCACGCCTGCGAGTCCGTGCCCTCGGGGATGACCGCCGAGGGCCAGGACCTCACGGTGGACCGCGTGGTCGCGGTCATGGAGGGCCAGGCCGCCCTGCCGCGCAAGAACGGCGAGCTGGTCTTCGAGGAGCCCTGGCAGGGCCGCGTCTTCGGCATGGCGGTCGCGCTCCACGAGCGCGGCCTCTACGATTGGGAGGAGTTCCGTCAGACCCTCATCGCCCAGGTTGCGGCCGCGGAAGCCCGCGGGGGCCCCTTCGTGTACTACGAGATCTGGCTCCAGACCTTCGAGGAGCTCCTCGCCCGCAAGCGCCTCGTCACCGGCCCGGAGCTCGACGAGACCACCTACCAGTTCGAGTTCGGCGAACGCGACGACGTGTTTTAGGCCTCGGAGGGGGGCTGCGCCCCCCTTCCGACGGTCGTCGCGCGCCTGACGGCGCACTCCTCCCTGCCTCCCCCCAAAAGCGGGACAGCACGGGCGAAGCCCGCGCTCGAAGCGGCCGGGTCTTGGGCGCTCCTGCTCATGGGGCGTTGATGGACGCATAGGGAGGGGCGCCGGGGGGCGGGGGCCCTCCCGGGAGCCGTGTCTTCTGCGCGCCGCCGAAGCGAAGCGTCCCCATCTCGTGGCTCGTCTGAGAGCCCACGCGGGTAGCGAGTCAGCGTGCTCCCGGGAGGGCCCCGCCCCCGCCGCCCGCTCACCGGAACGACGCCGCCCTGACCGGGCGACGGGTAGAGGCTAGCGGGCTTCGCGGAGCTGGCGCAGGGCGTCCTCGATACGCTTCTGCTCCTGGCCGTAGGTGGCCCAGTCGCCCTTGCGCAGCGCCTCCTGCCCGCGCTGCCAGGCCTCCCAGGCGCGCTGCACGCCCGCGGCGATGGCCGCGGTGGGGGCGGACCCCGCCGCGGCGGCGGGGCGCTCGGCGGGCCGGCCGACCGGCTCGTCGCCCCGGACCCGCGCGCCGAAGATGCGCGCGAGCGCGGCCTCGAGCGTCGGCTCCATCGCGATCTGGTTCCCGTAGGCCACCACCACGCGCCGCAATTCCGGTAGCGCGCCCTGCTCGGCGGCCGCGAGGTAGAGCGGCTGCACGTAGATCAGCGATTGATCGATGGGAATGGCGAGGAGGGTGCCGGTGATCACGCGCGAGCCCTGCTGGTTCCAGAGCGAGAGCTGCTGGGAGATCACCGGGTCCTGGCTGATCCGGGCCTGGATGTTGCGCGGGCCGAACACGAGCTTCTGCTTGGGGAAGGCGTAGGCGGTGATGCCTCCGTAGTGGGGCGGGTCCATCCGCGCCACCATGAGGGCGATCATGTTGTCGCGCCCGCTCGGGTTGAAGCCCGACAGCAGGACGAACTCCTCCCTGGCCTCGCCGGGCAGGCGCATCACCGTGAAATACGGCTCCATCTCACGCTCGCGCCCGTCCTGCGAGAGGCGCGGGAGCACCCAGAGGTCTTCCTTGTTGTAGAAGACCTGCGGGTCCTGCATGTGATAGGTGGCGTACATCCGCGCCTGCACCGTGAACAGGTCCTCCGGATACCGGACGTGCGCCTGCAGGTCCTTCGGCATCTCGGCGAGCGGCTTCAGCAGCGAGGGGAACGCCTTGGCGTAGGTGCGGATCAGCGGATCCTCCGGGTCGGCGACGTAGAAGCTGACCGTTCCGTGGTACGCGTCGACGGTGGCCTTCACCGAGTTCCGGATGTAGTTGAAGCCGCGAACCGGCGTGGCGTAGGGATACCGCTCGCTCGTGGTGTAGCCGTCGATCATCCAGACCAGCCGGCCGTCGGCCCCGATCACCAGGTACGGGTCGCGGTCGAACCGGAGGAACGGGGCCGCTTCCTGCACGCGGGCCCCGATGTCGCGGTAGATCATCACCCGACTCTCCAGACCGATATTGTCGTTCAGGAGAATGGTGAGAGACCCGAAGCGGGCCGCGAAGGCCGCCTTCCGGATGAGTGAGTCGACGGGAATGCCCCCGCGCCCCTCGTATTTCGAGTAGACGTTCTGGTCGCCGGAGGGATAGTCGAGCTCCTGCGCGCGGCTGCGCACGAAGACGTAGTCGTTGCCGATCTCGCCGTAGTAGATCTCGGGCCGGGTGATCTTGGGGAGTCCGGTCACCGCGGGCGGGATGTCCTTGACGAAGAATTCGGGCAGGCCCTCGGCGCTGATGCGGTTGACCGGCCCCGCCACCAGCCCGTAGCCGTGGGTGTAGCCCAGGTGCACGTTGATCCATTCCTTGCTCGGCAGGTCGCGATACGACAGCTCGCGGGCCGAGAGCATGACCTGGCGGTACTCTCCGTTGACCGTGTAGCGCCCCACGTCGACGTCCCGGAACTTGTAGTAGGTCCGGATCTCCTGCAGCTTGCCGTAGGTGGTGAGCAAGGGCCGGTGATCCCAGAGCCGGATGTTCTTGATCGTGAGGTTGTTGCGCTCGAGCGCGGCGGGGGTCAGGTTGTCCTCCGCCGCGAAATCTTTCTCCACCACCCGGTCCAGCGCGTAGGCCTGCCGCGTCATCCGGATATTGTGCTCGATGTACGGCCGCTCGAAGTCCAGCTCGTTGGGCTTGACCCGATAGCTCTGCACCAGCGCGGGGGCGATCCCCAGCCCGGCGACCCACAGCACCACCAGCACCACGAGGCCCGCCACCAGGAAGCGCCAGCCCGGCCGGAACATCTGGAAGACGCAGGCGGCCGCGCACAGGGCCGCGAGCACGATCAGCCACTGCAGCACCGGCAGGGACGCGTGCACGTCGGTGTAGGAGGCGCCGAAGACGAGCCCGCGGGGCGAGAAGAGCAGGTCGAAGCGGTCGAGCCAGAAGCCGACCCCGCGGACCAGGAGGACCAGCGCGGCCAGGCCGAGCAGGTGCGTGCGCGCCCCCGCGGCCAGGCGCGGGCCGCGCGCGGTGAGCACGAGGCTGCGCTGCAGCACGTAGACCGCCGCGACCAGGATCAGGGTCCCGGCCACCAGCGCGGTCGACCACGTGTAGAGGAGCCGCCAGAACGGCAGCACGAAGAAGTAGAAGCCGAGATCGCGTCCGAAGAGCGGATCCGTCTGGTTGAACGGGGTCCGGTTCGCGTACTCGAGCACGGTGGCCCACGAGCCGGTGGCGCGGGCCCCCGCGAAGAAGGAGATCACCGCGATGACCGGCAGGAGCAGGCGCCGGACGAGCGGCTCGAGGATCGCGCGGCCGGGCAGCCCGAGCTGGTCCTCGAGCTCCCAGAGCACGTCGGGCGGCGCGGTGCGCGCGGCCACCGACAGGTTGACGAAGAGGAAGACGAAGACCGCCGCGCCGAGCCCGAGGAAGAGCCAGCCGGAGAGCTGCAGGCGCGTGGTGAAGACGGTGGTGAAGCCCACCTCCTGGAACCACAGCCAGTCGGTGTAGAGCGGGACCGCCTGGCCGAACAGGCTCAACAGGATGAAGCCCAGCAGGAGCCAGAGCCCCACCCGGGGGCGCCGCAGGGGCGTGATCCGACCGCCCGGGGGCGACTGGGCCAAGGGGTCCTACGTCTCCAGCGCGGCGGTGGACTGGCGCAGCGACACTGGCATGGTCGAGTTGGAGCTCAGGCGCGCGTTCTCGACGGGTCCGGCGTCAGACGCCGGCGTCGTCGCGAAGATCCTGGGCGCGGTTCGTCCGCTCCCACGTGAACTCGGGCTCGTTGCGCCCGAAGTGGCCGTAGGCCGCGGTCTTGCGGTAGAACGGGCGCCGCAGGTCCAGGTACTTGATGATTCCCGAGGGGGTGAAGTCGAAGTGCTTCCGGATGATCTGCTCGAGCTTGGCGTTGGGCACCTTGCCGGTCCCGTAGGTCTCCACCATGATCGAGACCGGATCGGCCACCCCGATGGCGTAGGCCACCTGCACCTGCGCCCGCTCGGCCAGCCCCGCGGCCACGATGTTCTTGGCCACGTGCCGCGCCATGTAGCAGGCCGAGCGGTCCACCTTCGTCGGGTCCTTGCCCGAGAAGGCGCCGCCCCCGTGGGGGCAGGAGCCGCCGTAGGTATCCACGATGATCTTGCGGCCGGTCAGCCCGGTGTCGCCCATGGGGCCGCCGGTCACGAAACGGCCGGTCGGATTGATGTGATAGGTGATCCGCTTCGGGTCGATCAGGTTC
>DATFUK010000272.1:0-7095 GCA_035260865.1 Candidatus Methylomirabilota bacterium
GCGCACCGTGGTGTAGCCCATGGCGAGCGTCTCTGCGAGCACGCGCGCGGTGCGGAGGTGCGCGGTGCTCGCGGGCTCGTCGAGGCCCCAGCGGGTGGCGAGGCCGTAGCCGTGGGAGGCGAGATGGTCGTGCGCGTCGATCAGGCCGGGGATGACGGTGCGGCCCCGCGCGTCGACGAGCTCGGCGTCCGAGGGCCAGGAGAGCGCCGCGCGGGGACCCGCGGCGGTGATGCGGTCGCGGTCCATGACCACCGCGGCGTCCGGCACCGGGGCGGCGCCGGTGCCGTCGATGAGAGTGGCGCCGGTGAGGACGCGGATCATCGAGCGGGGCTCGGCTCAGTCCGCGGCGGGCGCGGCGATCGCCTCGGCCTGCGCGCGCGTCACGCCCATCGCCTCGCCCGCGGCCACCACCTCGTCCCAGGTGGTGACGTCCAGCGGGATGCCCGCGCGCTGCCGTGCCTCGCGCGAGTGCCGCTCGGGATCGCCCGGCACCAGCACCGGGCTGGCCGGATCGGCGGGCGGGGAGGCCTTCACGTAGCCCACGAAGCCGTCGACCTCGCGGCGCATCCAGTCCACCCCGGCCAGTCGCGCCGGGTCCACGAGGACGCTGAACATGTTGTTGACGGTGCCGCCGCGGCGCGGGTTGTCGGGCTGCAGCGTGCCGCCGCCCGACATCGCGCCGGCCAGCAGCTCGGTGAGGACCGCGAGCGCGTACCCCTTGTGCGCGCCGAACGGCAGCAGCGAGCCGCGCGGCTCCCGGAACATCACCTCCGGGTCATTGGTGGGCGCGCCCTGCGCGTCGATCAGGTTGCCGGCGGGCAGCCGCTTGCCCGCCCGCTTGGCGACCGCCACCTTGCCCATCGCCACGGTGCTCGTCGCCATGTCGAGCAGGAGCGGCGGCTGGGTGGCGGTGCCGGGCATGCCGATGCAGACCGGGTTGGTGGAGAAGCGCGAGTCGCTCCCGCGGAAGGGCGCGACGAGGCCGGTGTGATCCACCACGTTCACGAAGTGCAGCGACACGAGGCCGGCCGCGCTGGCCAGCTCGCCGTACGCGCCGACGCGCCCGACGTGGTGCGAGTTGGCGAGGGTGACGACCACCACGCCGGTGTCCCGGGCGCGCTCGATCGCCGCGGTCATCGCCTCGCCGGCGACCCGGCGCCCGAACCCGCGCTGGCCGTCGAACATGAGGAAGGCGCCCTCGTCCTTCAGCACCTTGACCGAGGTGTTGGGGACGACGAGACCTTCCTTCAGGTGCCGCACGTAGTGCGGGATGAGCCCGACCCCGTGGCTGTCGTGGCCCGCGAGATTGGCGTCGACGAGGTGCGCGGCGACCAGGTCGGCCTCGGCGGGCTCGCTGCCGCCGCGGGCGAGGATGGTCGCGGTGAGTCGGCGAAGACGGTCGGAGAGTATGCGCATGACGCCGAGACTACTTGCGCACGGCGCGCGAATCAAGACGGGGCGCCCGGGGGCGCTCGTTCCGTGCTACAGTCGGCTCGCCTCCCACGGGATCTCCTGGTTCGACGCGTCCGGCGTTGCGATCCCGCGGAATCTGGTCTTGCCCTCCCTCTCACGGTACGACGGGGGTTCCCATGGCGGGAGGCGTCATCGTCGGCATCCTCCGGGAGCGCCACGAGGACCACATCGTGCTCGAGAACGGCACCAAGATCTTCCTGACGAGCAAGCAGACTGCGGGCGGGCTCAGCCCCGGGACCAGCTTGACGGTCGCGTACACCGCGAAGCGGGACGGCCGGAAAGTCGCGGACAACATCTGGAGCGGGAGCTGATCACATGTTCAAATCGAATTTCCTGATCGCCTTCGTCGTCCTCTTCGTCCTGTGGGCCCTCGACCTGTTCGTGGTCCACCTGACCGGCGGCCTGATCCACGTGCTCCTGGTCGTCGGCGTCATCATGCTGATCGTCCACTTCCTGCGCGGACGGCCGTAGCCGCGCGATACTCCCACCATGTCCTTTGCCTGCAAGAGCGAGCGACGCTGTGATCACGCGCTGAAGGACTGCGCCGCGGTGCGGGGGGAGTACTGCCTCGTGTGCCATCACAACTCGACGCTCGCCACCCCCGCCCGCCGGTCGACGGTACTGGGACCGCGCAAGGACCGGAGCGGCCTCTCCGCGGTCTTGCGGGAGATCCGGGAGCGGCGCAAGCGCAAGGCGTGACCGAGGTGGCCCCCACCGTGGCCGACGGGTGTAGGATGACGGTGGTTGGGCAGTCGAATCGTCGAATCGTCAGGAGGTGCGCCATGAGACAGGGACTTCGTTGGTTGGTGATCACCCCCGGGTTGATCGCGGCGGTGGTTGTCGGCTTCGGCGCGGCGGGCGCGGCCGACAAGGGCAAGGTGGACCAGGCGACCCAGCAGGTCCAGCAGGGCGCCAAGCAGATCGGTCAGGGCAATGTCGGCACCGGCGTGAAGGAAACCGCCAAGGGCATCGGCAACACGATCGTCGAGGGCGCCAAGTTCAGCGGCCAGACCATCAAGGAGTTCTTCGCCGGGAAGTAAGCGGCAGGCTCACTCGCCGCCCCACTCGCGCCTGAGCTGCTCCCGGCTATAGCCGGCCTGCTCGAGCTGCTTCATCACGAGCGAGACGCTCGTGGCGCTCAACGTCTGCGGACCGTGGCCGAGGACCACCACGTGCCGGCCGCGCAGGGTGAAGTGCTTGTGCCCGTCGGCGCGCTTCACCCTCACCGCCCCTTCGCGCAGCAGCCATCGCTCGAGCTCCCGGCGCGTGATCACCTTCTCAGGATACAGGCGCGCGCGTGGACCGTCCTGCCGGAGTGTGCTACTACGGCTCACGGAGGACGCGACCTTGGCGATCGGCCGGCGGGGCCTGGCGTTCCTGATCGGATTCCTCGCGATGGCCGACGTGTCGGCGACCGCGGCCGATGAGTACGTCATCTGGAGGAGCACGACGCTCGATCGTCTCGACTGGACCCCCGGCGGCACCACGTACGCCACGAAGGAGGCGTGCGATGAGGCCGTCGCGGTACGCCGGGGACGGGTCACCCGGGCCGTCGAGTTCCTGCGCCGGATCGGAGCGGACGACACGATGCTGCGGCTGGTCGGCGACCGGATCTACGAATGTCGCCCGGCTCTGAGTCGGCCATCACCGGGACCTTCCGGGCGCGAGCCGTCGCAGTCCCCCTGAGCGGCAAGGGGCCTGGTCTCGTGGACCAGGCCCCCGCCATGACCGGAGCCCCCGTCAGTGCCGCTTCAGCTCGCGGACGTAGATCGTGTCGGCCACTACCGTGTTCGCCGAGATCTCGTCGGCGTAGATGACCGAGGCCGCCACCTCCGGCGCCTTGATCTTCCCCTGGCTGTCCTTGACCTTCACGCTGCGGGTCTGGTACACCGCGCCCCGGACCTCGTCGGCTTCCAGCTTGTTCACATAGATGATGTTCGCGCGCACCACCCCGGCCTGGATCTCGTCGGCCTGCAGCGTCTGGGCCGGCGCCGGAGCCGGCACGACCACCGCGGGCGGAGCGACGACCACCGGTGCCGTGGCGGACGGCACGCCCTCGACTCGTACGTGATTGGCGGAGACGCCGGCCACCGAGGCGATCAGAGTGCCCGCCCCAAGAACCGCAACGAGAAGTCTCTTGTTCTGGGTCATCGATCCCTCCTCTTTCAAGTTGTTCGCGTTCGCAGAAACCAGCACTGCCCATGCCAGGGCCGGATCGACACAACCACGGGGCTTTCGGCCGGTCTGCCATGCTGCCGCGCGTTCACGGGTGGGAGTTCTTGCACGGTAAGGGATTCCCGGCCGACGGCCGCCAATCTGGGCGGGCGGCGTCTAACCCAGCGATAAATCGCGAAACGTTCGATGGAACGCGCCTTGCTGCTCCTCGAAGCGGAGAGGTGGGCTCGATGAAGGGTCAAGGAGGACCATCATGACGCGGAGAACTCGTGGGTGGCTCGTCACGCCCGTGTTCGTCCTGGTTGCGGCCCTGTCGTGTGGGACGGCCGGCGGCGCCGACAAGACCAAGGTCGACGCGGCGACCCAGCAGGTCCAGCAGGGCGCCCGTCAGATCGGTCAGGGCAGCGTCGGTACCGGCATCAAGGAAACTGCGAAGGGTATCGGCAACACGGTGGTCGAGGGCGCCAAGTTCAGCGGGCAGAAGATCAAGGAGTTCTTCACCGGCAAGTAAGGGCGCGGCCGAAGGGGGCCGGCGGGGCCCCCTTCGGCCCGCTCTTCGTCAGGCGCGGGCTTCCAGCACCAGGTTGAACGGAGTCTCGGCCGCGCGGCGGAACCGCGTGAAGCCGGCCTTCGTGGCCACCTGGCGGAGGCGCGCCTCGCCGGCCTGCGCCCCGAGCGCCGTGCCGACCTCCTGGGACAGCGAGTTCGGCGTGCACAGCATCGTCGACGCCCCGTAGTACAGCCGGCCGACCGGATTGAGATTGTCCTCGAGCCGGTCGTGCGCGAACGGCTCGACCAGCATCCACGTACCCTCCGACCCGAGCGACCGGCGCACGTGGCTCCCGATACCGACCGGATCGCCCATGTCGTGCAGCGAGTCGAAGAAGGCGACGAGGTCGTAGTCCGAGCCCGGATAGTTGCCGGCGCCCGCCACCTCGAAGGTGACACGGTCGCCGAGGCCCTCACGCTCCGCGTTCTTGCGCGCCGACTCGACCGAGCCCTTGTGGTAGTCGAAGCCCACGAAGCGCGACGCGGGAAACGCCTTCGCCATGAGGATCGTCGAGGAGCCGTGGCCGCAACCCACGTCGGCGACGCGGCCGCCCTTCTCGAGCTTGGCCTGGACGCCCTCGAGGGCCGGGATCCAGGTCGGCACGAGATTGATCGCGTACCCGGGTCGGAAGAATCGCTCGGTGCCCTCGAAGAGCGCCGGATCGTGCTCGTGCCAGCCCATGCCCTTGCCGGACCGGAAGGCCTCGGTGATCCGCGGCTCCGACTTCACGGTGGCCTGCGCGAGCATGAACGCGCCCGGCAGGTCGGCGTCGAAAAGGGCGAGGGCCTGCTCTTCCGAGAGGGAGAACCGCTCGGTGGGGCCCTCGTAGGTGACGTAGCCTCCGGCGGCCATCGCGGAGAGCCACTCGCGCACGTATCGCTCGTGAGTGCCCGTGCGCTTCGCGAGGTCCGCGGGGGTGGTCGGCCCGAGGTCGCGCAGCGCGCGGAAGAGCCCGAGCTTGTCACCGGTGACCACGAGCGCGGCATGGAAGTTTGCCCCGATGTCCACGACGGCGCGGCCGAGGAGCGCGTCGAGCTTCGCTTGATCGATCGCCATGAGTGGCCTCCTGTTCTGATGACGGGTGAGCAACCGTGGATTCTGCGGAGAGGCCCAGCATCGGCAATGCCACGCCGCAACCATGCGGAAATTCTGAGACGTAGCCTCCGGGCCCCGGGTGGGCCGGTGGCATCTTGCCTGAGGCCGTCGGAAGAATGCCCGAGGGACGGTCAGAAGCGGAGAGAGACCTCGCGCCCCTCGCGCAGCGAGTGCTCCGCCTCGACGCACACGATGACGCGCTTGCGCGCTTCTTCGCCCGAGACCAGCGGTCGTCGCTCGCGGAAGGCGGTGACGGCTTGCGCGAGCTGGGTCTCCAGCTCGAACAGCTCGCCGGAGGGAGCCAGGGCGACGTTCTCGACCTCCCCGCCGCGCCGCTTCACCCGGAGCTCGAACGCGGGCTGGCGCGTGCGGTCCAGGGTGCCCGACCACCAGGCCCGGAGGGAGCCCTCGCGCCCGACCACCTCGGTCACGTGGTGGTACTCGAAGGCGGCGAGCGTCTCGGTGACGACCGCGTAGGCCCCGCCGGGGAACCGCAGAAGCGCGGTGAAGTTGTCCTCCATCCCCTCCTCCGGGCGCCGGCCGTTGCCGAGAGCGAGGACCGACACGGGGTCGCCGTGGCGCTCGAGGTACCACATCAGGGAATCGAAGGCATGGACCGGCTCCTCGAGGATCCAGGAGCCCACGCGCGATCGGTCGTGCCGCCAGCCCTCGGCGCCGGGCCGGTAGGGAAAGCGGAAGAGGGTGTGGAGCGCGTACATCGGGTCTCCGATATCACCCGCGTCGATGATCGCCTTCACGGTGCCCCACTGGGTCGAGAGCCGGAGCTCGTGGCCGATGCTGAGCGTCCGCCCGCTCCGGCGGGCCGCCGCGAGGAGCCGATCGCACTCGGCCGCGGTCGCGGCCATCGGCTTCTCGAGCAGGACGTCCTTGCCGCGGTCGAGGGCGGCGACGCCGATCTCCTCGTGGAGGTGGTTGGGCACCACGATGTCCGCCACGTCCACGTCCGGGCGGGCCAGCAGCGCCCGGTAGTCGAGGTGCACCGGCACGTCGGGGAAGTCGCGCCGCGCGAGGGCCGCGGTCGACTCGCTGCGGCAGGCGATGGCGGCCAGCACCGCGCCGGGCGCCTTGCGGATGGCGGTCGCGTGGTGGCGGCCCCAGAGCCCGTAGCCGATCAGGCCGAAGCGCATGCCTATCCTTTCACCGCGCCCGAGACCAGCCCGCGCACCACGTACTTCTGCAGGAGCAGCACCAGGGCGAGGGTGGGCAGCAGGCCGAGCAGGCAGATCGCCATCATGAGGGTGAAGAACACGAAGTAGTCCGAGACGAGGCCGGCCAGGATCACCGGCACCGTCATGGCCTCGGGCCGGCTGACCACGATGAGCGGGATCAGCAGCTCGTGCCACGAGATGATGAACAGGATGACCGCGCAGGCGGCCAGGCCCGGCGTCGAGAGCGGCAGGATCATCCGCACGAACGCGGTGAAACGCGTGCAGCCGTCGATCCGGGCCGCGTCCTCCAGCTCGCCGGGGAACGACGCGAAGTAGGGCACCAGGATCATGACCGCGTACGGGATCAGGAAGCCGACCTCGGCGAGGATCACGCCGGTGAGCGAGTTGAGCAGCCCGTAGGTCCGGAAGAGGACGTAGAGCGGGACCATGAGGACGATCAGCGGCACCATGCGGCTCATCGCGCTCATCTGCAGCAGGGTCCGGGTCCAGCGCACCTTGAGGCGGGCGATGGTGTAGGCGGACAGGCTGGCCAGGGCGAGCGCGATCAGAGTGACCGCGACGCCGACCACGAGGCTGTTGAGGAACGCGGCCGGGAAGCGCTCGACCGATTTG
>DATFUK010000273.1:0-12101 GCA_035260865.1 Candidatus Methylomirabilota bacterium
GACGCCCGAGGAGGTAACGAGATCGCCGTCGTCCACCCAGCGCGCCCGGCGCTGCCACTTCACGCGCGGGCCCTGCTGCACCACCCAGTCCCACGCGACCTTGTTGGAGGTCGCGGGCCGGCCGTCCATGAGGCCGGTGCGCGCGAGCAGGGCCGAGCCGGTGCACACGGTGGTGGTGACGGCGGCACGGCGGCTGGCCGCGGTGAGGGCCTCGAGCAGCGGCGCGTTGCTCACCGCCTGGCGCGTGCCGAAGCCGCCGGGGACCAGCAGCACGTCGTAGGCGGGCGCGTCCGCGAAGGCGTGGTCGGCGCGCGTGGTCGGCCCCTCGCCGCTCTTGACCGGGCCGGCCTTCTCGGCCACCGTCACGATCTCGAAGAGGCGCTGGACCGAGCCGTCGGGACGGGCGAGGCGGGCGGAGGCGAAGGCCTGCACCGGGCCGTAGACGTCCAGCACCGTGAAGCCCTCGAAGAGGGCCACCGCGACCCGGCGGACCGCAGGGGTGTCGGCCATCGTGAGCGGGACTATACCACCCGGGAACGTTGACAAGGTGGCGGGGGCGCGACACCATGGGCGCCATGCGCGTGGTGGACCTGAGCTTCCCGATCGGCCCGCACTTTCGCTGGACCGCGACGAGCGAGCGGCGCTCGACGCACGAGGCGGGGGCGAACTTCCAGTCCACCATCATGACCGTCAGCTGTCACGCCTACACCCACGTGGATGCGCCGGTGCACTTCCTGCCGGGCGACCGCGACATCGCCTCGATGCCGGTGGACCAGTGGATGGGCCCCGCCGCGGTGGTGGACCTCACCCACCTGGGCGAGAACGCGGAGGTGACCGGCCCCGATCTCGAGCGGCGCGCCGACCACGTGCAGCGCGGCGACATCGTGCTGCTGCGCACCGACTGGCCGCTCAAGTGCCCGGTGGAGAGCGAGCGCTTCTGGAAGGACGCGCCCTATACCGGGCGCAGCGCCTGCGAGTGGCTGGTGGCGCGCGGGGCGAAGGCGGTGGGCTACGACTACCCGCCCGACTACTGCATCCGGACCTCGATCTTCTCGCCGGCCACGAAGATCGCGCGCGAGGAGTGCACGACGCACCACATCTTCTTCCCCAAGGGCATCACGGTGATCGAGTACCTGACCAACCTCGATCGGATCGGCGCGGCGCGCTGCCGGTTCATCGCGCTGCCGCTCCGGGTGACGGGCGCCGACGGCTCGCCGGTGCGCGCGATCGCCCTGGTGGACTGAAAGGCTCTCTCCATGGACGTGAAGAAGGCGATGGTCAAGCGGGTCGCGGTGTGGACGGTGCTCGGGATCGTGGGCGGCGGGGTCGCCGCCGACACCCTCTGGCGTCAGAAGGGCGCCCAGGAGCAGGCCAATCTCCGCGGGCAGCAGACCGAAGAGCTGCAGCGCCTGGAGGCGCAGCTCAAGACGCTGACCGACCAGCTCGCCGCGGAGCGGCTCCGCCGGGAAGCCCTGGAGCGCTCGCTGAGCGAAGGCCGCAAGTAGTGCCGCGATCGGTCCGGCGGCTCCTTTTCTCCGGAGCGCTCCTGGTCCTCCTGGTCGCGCCCACCTGGAGCCAGGAGCCGGCGCGGCCGCGCAGCCTGCCCGCCGCCGTCGTGAAGATCGTGAGCGGCGACACCATCCACGTCTTCGTCAACGGCGACGTGGAGCGCGTCCGCTACATCGGGGTGGCCGCGCCGGATCCGGGCGACGGGGGGTCCGACTCCGGCGCGCCGCAGGGACGCGAGGCGCTCCAGTTCAATCGCGGCCTGACCAACGCCAAGAACGTACGGCTCGAGCTGGACGTCCAGGAGCGGGACCCCGAGGGGCGGCTGCTAGCCTACGTGTGGCTCGGTGACGTGATGGTCAACGCGGAGATGATCGGGCACGGATTCGGCCAGGTGGTCTCCGGCGGCCCCAACGTTCGGCACCAGGAGACGCTGCTGCGCCGGCAGGAGCAGGCGCGGGCCGCGAAGGTCGGCATCTGGAAGACCGCGGCCCCCGCGCCGCCCCCGGCCAAGGGCGCGGCCGGGCCCAAGGCGGCGGCCCCGAAGGCGGCGCCGAGCGTCGCGCAGGCCCGCCCCGGCGTCGCGCCCACGACCGGCTGGAGCTGTCCGCTGAGCCATCCCATCAAGGCCGACTTCGCCACCTACTCCTCGGAGCGCTGCATCTACTACGTGCCGGGCGGCGGCGCCTACGCGGAGAGCCGCACCGAGCGCTGCTACGCCACCGAGGACGAGGCCCGGCAGGACGGCTGCCGGCGCTCTCGACGCTAGGAGCACCCCCGAATCTTGCCCCCGCGCGGCCGACCCGGTATCGTGCTCTGGTGGACGCGCGCCTGATCCTGGTCGTGGACGAAGAAGCCGCCACGCGGCAATCCCTCATCGACGTGCTGAGCCTGGACGGGCACGAGGTGGACGGGGCCGGTGACGCGGACTCCGCGCTGCTCCTCCTCGACCAGCGCCGCTACGATCTCGTGCTCTCGGACATCCGCATGCTGAAGCTCGACGGCCCCGCGCTGCTGGACGCGCTGACCGAGCGCTTCGGCGACACCCTGCCCCAGGTCGTGTTCCTGACGAGCATGGCCTTCGATCCCCACTATGGGAGCTTCCTGGCCAACCTGCGCGTGCCCGTGCTCATCAAGCCGCTCAAGCCTGGGCGCGTGCTCGAGCTGGCGAGCCGGCTGCTCGAATCCTGATGCGCCCCCGGCTCATCCTGGTGGTGGAGGACGAGAGCAGCCTCCGCGAGCTGATCGCCAATATCCTGCTGCTCGACCAGCACGAGGTGGACACCGTCCGCGACGGGGCCGAGGCCCTCTACCGCATCGAGCAGCGGGCCTACGACCTGATCATCAGCGACCTGCAGATGCCGAACCTCGACGGCCCCGGGCTCTACACCGCCCTGCGCAAGCGCTTCGGCGAGGCCCTGCCGCGCGTGATCTTCGTCACCGGCCACGCGGAGGCCGACAAGTTCGTGCCCTTCCTGGCCGAGACCGGCGATCCGGTCCTGACCAAGCCCTTCTCGGTGGAGGACCTCCGCACCCTGGTGCAGTGGGTGCTCGAGACGTGATCGGACGCTGACCCCGATCAGAACCCGGTGACGCCGGGGCGCCCGCCCGGGCCCGGCGCGCTGCTCGAATCGAGGTGCAGGCGCTCGAGCCAGAACGTCATCGCCATCTCCTCGAAGAGCGCGCGCGCCTCCCCCAGGTGCTTGTCCGCGCCCGCCGCGTCGCCCGCGCGCCGCGCGAGGCGGCCGAGCCCCAGGTGGCAGCGCGCGGCCAGCGGCCGCATCCCGAGCTCGCCGGCGAGCGCGAGCGCTTCCGCGTGGTGGCCGCGGGCGCGCTCGAGGTCGGGCGGCCGCTTCTCGGCGGCGGCCAGACCCAGCAGCCGGAGCGCGTAGACCATGTTGCCGCGCTCCTTGTGGGCCTCGGCCAGCGCGAGCGCGCGGCGCCCATCCGCTTCCGCTCCCGCCGGGTTCCCGGTGAGCAGGCGCACCTCGCCCAGGTGCGTGGCGATCAGCGAGAGCCGGCCCAGGCGCTGCATGCGCTGAGCCTGGCGCACCGCCCGCTCGGCGAGGTCGAGCGCCTCGGCGCCCCGGCCGGTGAGCGCGTGAACGAGCGCGAGGTCGCCCGCGAAGGGCGGGAAGAACGCGGGCATCTCGACGCTGAGTCCGATGCCGCGCTCGAGAACGCCCTTGGCCTCCCACATCTGGCCGCGCCGCACCAGGGTGCCGCCCAGGCCGAGCAGCGCGTAGGTCAGGCTGTAGGGCTCGCGGCGCGCCTCCGCGAGCTGCAGCCCTTCCTGCGCGGCGTCCATCGCCTCCTCGAACCGGCCCAGCTCGGCGAGGGTCCAGGCCAGGTGCGCGCGCGTCAGCACCGCCGCGATGCCGGGCAGGCCGAACGTCTCGCCGGTCGAGGCGGGCGGCAGGAGATCCAGGTTCCGTCGCAGGACGTCGAGGGCCTGGCGGTAGTCGCCGATGGCCCGCCGGCCCGCGCCCACGTTGAACGTGCCGACGACCTTGAGGCCCAGGTCCCGGGTCTCCTCGGCGATGGCGAGCGCCCGCTCGCCCGCGCGCGTCGCCTCGTCGGCCTCGCCGAGCTCCCAGTGCACGTTGCTCTCGAAGGAGAGCGCGCGGGCCAGCCGGGGCCGGTCGTCCAGGGTCTCCGCGACCGCCGCGGCTTCGCGCAGCACCTCCACGCTGCGCGCGTGCTGGCCCAGGGGGACGAGCGCGTTGTGCAGGTCGCAGCGGAGGTCCACCCCGGTGGCGCGCGCGACCGCGTCCGCGGGCCGATGCGCGAGCGCGGCGAGGGCCCGTTCGAAGAACGACACGCTCTCCCAGCTCGCCATGCGGGCCAGGGTGCGGCCGCCCGCCTGACGGCAGTAGCCCACCGCGCGGTCCCACACCTCGCCGAGGAAGGCGTGGTGGGCGAGCCGCTCGCTCTGCTCGGCCAGCCGGCCGTCCGGGTAGGCGCGCTCGATCGCCTCCAGGATGCGCGCGTGCAGGGTCCGCCGCCGCTCGTGCACCAGGCTCTCGTAGGCCACGTCGTGCACGAGCGCGTGACGGAAGCCGTACTCGAGATCGGGGAAGAGCGCGCGCTGGTCGAGCAGGCCCGCGACATGGAGCTGGTCGAGCCCGCGGCGCACCTCGTCGGCGGGCACGTCGGCGACCGTCTCGAGCAGGCGCACCGGCACCGCGTCGCCGATGACCGAGGCGGCCTGGAGCAGCCGCTTGTCCTCGTAGGGCAGCCGGTCGATGCGCGAGGCGATGGTCGCCCGCACGGTGGCCGGGACCTCGAGCGAGAGGACGGGGCGCGTGACGCGGTAGTTCCCGCGCTCGCCCACGAGCGCGCCGGTCTCCGCGAGGGTCGTCACGCACTCCTCGAGGAAGAGTGGGTTGCCGTTGGCCCGCTCCGCGACCAGCCGCTTGAGGGGCAGCAGCCCCGAGTCGTCGCCCAGCAGCGCGTCCAGCATGTCGCCGGTGGCCGGCGGCTCGAGCGCGTCCACGCGCACCTGGGTGTACCCCGGGTGGCGGGTCCACCGGTCCACGTACTCGGGCCGGTAGGTCGCGGCCACGAGGGCGTAGGGGGGCAGCGCCTCCACCAGCGCGTCCATCGCGACGTGGGTCTCGGTGTCCACCCACTGCATGTCCTCGAGGATCATCACGAAGGGCTGCTGCCGGCCCTGGCGCGTGACGAGCCGGTGGACCGTGCGCATCACCTGGCGGCGCCGGCGTTCGGGATCCATGTCGGCGGCCGCGCCATCCTGGGCGACCCCCAGCACCCAGAGGATGGCGGACACGCCCTCCTCGAGCTCCGGATCGAGCGCGCGCAGGCGCGCGGCGACCTTGTCGCGGATCGTCGCCGCGTCGTCGCCGGCCTCGACCTGGAAGTACCGGCGGTGTAGCTCCACGCCGGGCCGGTAGCCGGCGGCGCGGCCGTAGGAGACGGCGGGCGCCTCGATGACCAGGCAGCCGCGCGCCCGGCAGCGCCGGGCGAACTCGAGGCAGAGCCGCGACTTGCCCACCCCCACGTCGCCCACCATCGCCACGACCTGGCCGGTGCCCCCCAGCATCGCGTCGATCGCCTCGTCGAGCCGCGCCAGCTCCATCTCGCGCCCCACGAGCGGCGAGCGCGCGCGGGGCGACGCCGCGTCCAGGCGCGAGCGGATCGGCACCGCCCCGCTGATCTCGTGCACGTCGACCGGCGCCTGCAGGCCGCGCACCGGCACCGGCCCGAGGGCTCGCGCGGCCACGCGGCCGCGCACCAGCGCGAGGGTATGCTCGGTGGCCAGGATCGAGGCGGGCTTGGCCATCTGCTCCATGCGCGCGGCGAGGTGCACGGTCTGGCCCACCGCGGTGTAGGTGAACGAGAGATCGCTGCCGATGGAGCGTGCCACCACCTCTCCCGAGTTGAGGCCGACCCGGATCTGCAGCGGCAGGCCGAGCGAGCGCTGCAGCTCGTCGCCGAGCGCGAGCATCTGCGCCTGCATGCGCAGGGCCGCGTAGCAGGCGCGCACCGCGTGGTCCTCGTGGGCGAGCGGGGCGCCGAAGAGCGCCATGATGCCCTCCCCCACCACCTGGTTGACGGTGCCTTCGTAGCGATGCACCGCCTCCATCATCAGCTCGCGCACCTGGTCGATGATCGGGCCGATCTCCTCGGGATCGCGGTCGCCGACCGCCTCGATCATCCCGTGGATGCCCGCGAAGAGCACCGTGACCTGCTTGCGCTCGCCCTCGAGCGCCTCGCGCGAGTCGAGGATGCGCTGGGCCAGGTGCGGCGGGGTGTAGACGCCGGGCGAGGCGAAGCGGGCGGGTCCCGCCGAGTCGAGCCGGCTCCCGCACGCGGGACAGAATCGCGCGCCGTCGGGGGCGGCGTTCGCGCAGCGGGGGCACGGCTGGCTCATCGCGGTGCCGCCCAGTCTACCATCGCGCTGGGCGACGGCTTGACAGTCCGACGCCCACGCGCCTAGAGTGCGCGCCATGTCGCGACGGATCCTCGCGATCCTGGCCCTCCTGCTCGTGTCCGCCGGCTGCGCCGGGCGTGACTTCACCCGTCCCCCGCTCGAGAGCATCGCGGTCGGGCAGACGGAAGCGGAGGTCCGCCAGCGGTTCGGCACGCCCTTCCGCGAGGGCACCGTCCTCAAGAACAACGAGACGATGAAGGTCCTGAGCTACGCCTACGCCACCTCGGCCTCGTCGGCGCCGGGCGGCGTGGTCCCGGCCCGCGCCCAGGAGTTCTACATCTGGCGGGACGCCCTCGTCGGCTACCACTTCACGAGCTCCTTCCCGAACGACAAGACCGACTTCGACGGCACGAAGGCGCCACAGATCAGGAAGGGCGAAACCACCGAGTCGGGGGTGGTGAGCCTGCTCGGACCGCCCCACGGCGTCTACCGCTATCCGCTCATCGCCGACAAGGACGCGCGCGCGAGCGTCTACCTGTTCGAGCAGGCCAAGGGCAGCTCGTTCAACCCGAAGGTCTACCGCCAGATCCTGGTCGTCCAGTACGACGGCGCCGGGGTGGTGAAGGACGTCGAGTACAGCGCGGCCGGCGAGCGCTGACCCGGCCTAGGGAGCCGGGGAGCGGATGTGCTCGGGGCGGACGCCGACCCCGACCAGCCGGGCGGGCAGGCGCTGCAGGAAGGGGTACCGCGCCAGCAGCCTGATCGCGAGCGGCGGGGTGAGCCGGGTCTGGCCACCCCCGAGCGCCCGCGTGATGACGCGCCGCTGGACCAGCACCTGCAGCCGCTGGGTGACGCGGGTCGGCCACCGCCGGCGCGCCTGCACGCGGCGGAGCTGCGCGATGGTCGGCGGGCCCGCGCGGAGCGGCTTCCAGAGCAAGTTGGCGGCGGCCACCGCGTCCTGGATGGCCAGGTTGATGCCGACACCGCCGACCGGCGACATCGCGTGCGCGGCGTCGCCGATGCAGAGCAGGCCCGGTCGTGACCACTCGCGCAGGCGGTCCACCTTGACGGTGAGGAGCTTGGCGTCCTCCCAGTCGCGGATCTCCCCCACCCGATCGACGGCCCACGGCGCGAGCTTGGCCACCTCGGCGCGGAACGCGTCGAGGCCGCGCCGCCGCACGTCTTCCGCGGAGCCCTTGGGGATCACGTAGCCGCACTGCCAGTGCTCCCCGCGGTTGATCAGGACGAAGATCCGGCCGATGTCGAAGCGCCCCATGGTGGTCTCCGGGTCCTGCGGCCGGCGCGAGAGCCGGAACCAGAACACGTCCATGGGCGCGCCCAGGTCCTCCACCGCGAGCCCGGCCCGTTCCCGGAGCACGGAGGAGCGCCCATCCGCGGCGACCACCAGGTCGGCCCGCACCTCGAGCGGTCCTGCCGGCGTGACCGCGCGCACCCCGACGACCCGGCCCGCGTCCTCGATCAGGTCCACGGCCTCGGCGCGCATCTCGAGCTGAAAGGTCGGAAAAGTTTTCGCGCGGCGGACCAGGAAGTCGAGAAAGTCCCACTGGGGCATCAGCGCGATGAACTTGCAGCGGGTCGGCAGGTGCGAGAAGTCGGCGATCGTGAGCGGAAAGTCCCCGAACTGGGCGGCCAGCCGGGCCACCTCTTGATGCGGCAGCCGCAGGAACTCGTCCAGGATCCCGAGCTCGCGCATCAGCTCGAGGGTGGAGGGATGGATGGTATCGCCGCGGAAGTCCCGCAGGAAGTCCGCGTGCTTCTCCAGCACCACCACGGACACCCCGGCCCGGGCCAGGAGCAGGCCCAGCATCATCCCGGCGGGCCCGCCGCCCGCGATGCAGCAGCGGACCATCCTCGACGAGGTGGCCATCGGCGCCCGGATGCTAGAATGCCCGGGTCCGGGAGGCGGGAACCCGGAGCGAACGGCGACGATTTAGGTTAGGATCACGCAATGACCAATCCGAACGCATCGCAGGTCAGAGTATATCGCGCGGCCGACGCGCCGCCCGGCGCACTCGCGGGCGAGTCGGTCGCGGTGCTGGGCTACGGGCACCTGGGTCGCACCGCCGCCCTCAACCTGCGCGACTCCGGCGCGAAGGTCCGCATCGGCAATCGCGAGGACGAGTACGCCGAGCAGGCGCGCGCGGAGGGCTTCGAGGTGGTGCCGATCACCACCGCGGCCGTCGACGACGTGGTGTACGTGCTGCTGCCGGACGAGGTCATCCCCTCCCTGTTCGATTCGGAGATCGCGCCGGTGCTGCGACCGGGCAGCGCGATCGCATTCGGATCGGGCTACAGCCTGGCCTTCGGCCTCATCCACCCGCCCGAGACGATCGACGTGCTGCTGGTGGCCCCGCGCATGGCGGGCAGCACCGCGCGGAACCGCTACCTCGAGGGCCACGGCTTCTGGGCCTGCGTGGGGGTGGAGGCCAACCGCAGCGGGCGGGCCGAGCAGCGCATGCTCGGGCTCGCCGACGGCATGGGCGTGCTCCGCGCGGGCGCGGTCCAGATGTCGGCCAAGGTCGAGGGCACCCTCGATCTCTTCATCGAGCAGACGGTGGGCTCGGTGCTCGGCATGGCGATCATGATGGCCTTCGAGGTCGCGCGCGACGCGGGAATTCCTGCCGAGGCGCTGGTGCTCGAGATGTACATGTCGGGCGAGATGGAAGCGGTCTTCCAGTCCTTCCGCGAGACCGGCTTCTTCCGCGCCTCCGAGGATCACGGACCCACCGCGGTGTTCGGCGGCATCACCCGCTCGCTCGAGATGGACCGCGAGGCCATGGCCGAGAGCTTCCGCAAGACCCTCGAGGACATCAAGAGCGGCGGGTTCGCCCAGCGCTTCCAGGAAGAAGCCCGGAACGGCTACCCGATGCTGGAGTTCGCGCGGGCCATGATGCACGGCGGCTCGCCGATCACCGAGGCGGAGGACCGCATCCGGCGCCTGACGTCCCCCGACTCGGCCGGCGCCGGCCCAGGAGGATCAGCATGAGCTTCGCCCTGCGTGTCCTCGCGGTGATCGCGTTCGTGGTGGCCGCGCTCGGCGTGGCCAGCCCGGTCCTGCTGACGCCCCTCGGCCTCGCCCTCTGGTGCGCCTCCACCCTGCCTCTCGGGGGCGGCCGCTGGATCTGAGGGCGTCCGCCGCGCCCCCGGCCCGGCCGCGTCAGGGCTGCAGTCGTGTCCCACGCCACGCGCCGCCGGTGAAGCCGGCGCCGGTGGCGTGGAGGGCCCGCGTCCACACCGCGCGATCGTGCGCGCGCCCCGGCTGCCCGGCCCACAGCTCCACCCGCTCCGCCCACACCCGGTAGCCGCCCCAGCGCTTGGGGCGCGGCACCTCCGCGCCGTGCGTCTGCTTCGTGGCCTCGATCTTCTCGAGGAATGCCCGGCGCGAGGCGATCGGCCGGCTCTGATCGCTCGCCGCCGCGGCCACCCGCGCGTCGAGGGGCCGCGTGTTCCAGTAGCGGTCCGAGTCGGCGTCGGGCGCGTGCGTGACCGGCCCTTCCACCCGGACCTGCCGCTCGAACACGTCCCAGTGGAAGACGAGCGCCGCGCGAGGATTCGCGGCCAGGGCCAGGCCCTTGGTGCTCTCGCGATCCGAGTAGAAGACGAGCCAGCCCAGGCCCACGTCGAAGCCCCGGCAGATCACCATCCGGACGGTCGGACGGCCGTCGGCGTCGACGGTGGCCAGGGCCATCGCGGTCGGCGCCTTCATCACGGGCCTCGCCTCCTCGAGCCATTGCGCGAGGAGCGGGAGCGGATCGACGGGCAGGACCTCGGGGAGGGGCTCGCTCATGTCGCGTAGCCTATCACCTCACCTCGCGCGCTCCGTCCGACGCGTACGGCGTCGCCTGACGCGCTCCCGGTGAAGCGTCCGCGCGCGGGCCAGCAGGCTCACCGCCAGCCAGAGCGCGATCACGGCCAGGGGCGCCGCGATCACCCACGGCCAGATCAACGCGAGGAGGCCCAGCACGAGGAGCACGAGCCCTGCCACGCCCATGATCCGGGCCTCGGCCGGCCCGAGCGCGCGGCGCCCCGTCATGGCCGCGCCCACCGCGCTCCCGATGCTGACCGCGCCCGCGGCGGCCCGGCCGGCGCTGCCCCGCCGCCGCGCCGGGCGGCGCGGGGTCGCCCCGCTCTTCACGACGCGCGCCCGGTCGGTCAAGGTGATCTCGGTGGCCCGCCCGAGGTCGTCGAGGTACATCTCCTCCATGCGGGCCGCGAACCGCTCGTCCTCCACCGCGACGTCCAGCTCCCAGTTGCCGATCCAGGACTGGAGATTCAGGTTGGTGGACCCGACCCGGGCCCAGCGCCCGTCCGCCACCGCGGTCTTCGCGTGGAGCATCGTGCCGTTCCACTCGTAGACCCGCACGCCTGCCTCGAGCAGCGGCCGGTACCCCGCGCGCGACAGCCCGCGCAGGATCCAGATGTCGGTCGCCCCCGGCACGAGGAGCCGCACGTCCACGCCGTCTCGCGCCGCGGCCCGGAGCGACTGCACGTAGGCGGTCGTCCCGACGAAGTAGGCGTCGGTGAGCCAGAGCGTCCGCCGCGCCGCCGCCGCGATGAACTGGTCGAGGCGATAGAGCTCCGCGGTGCCCGGCATGCTCGCGATGACCCGCACCGACACGTCGCCCGCCGCGGCCATCGATTCCCGCGCCGGCATCTCCGCGGCGGGCATCGCATGGCCGGTGAGCGCCCACATCCGGGCGAATGCCCGCTCCAGGTCCGCCACCGCGGGGCCCCGGACGCCGATCCCGGTATCGCGCCAGGGCTCGATGCCGCGCGCGGGATCGCCGACCCAGTGGCGTCCGACGCAGAGACCCGTGACGAAGGCGATCTGCCCGTCCACCGCGAGCATCTTGCGATGGTCGCGCGAGAGCCAGGTCACCGGGCTTGGCAGGCTCGGCGGATTGAAGCAGCGGACCTCCACCCCGGCCGCCCGCAGCTGCCGCCAGAACCGGCGCGAGGTCTTGCCGACCGCGCCCAGCCAGTCGTAGATGAGCCGCACCCGCACCCCGGCGCGGGCCCGGGCCATGAGCGCCTGCGCGAACCGCTCCCCCGTCTCGTCATCGTGGATGATGTAGCTCTCGAAGTGGATCGTGCGCCGGGCGGCCTCGATCGCCGCGAGCCAGGCCGGATAGTTCTGGGCCGCATCCTTGAGCAGGGTCACGTCGTTGCCGGGAACGAGCGGCGCCCCGGACGCGCGCGCGAAGGCGTGCTCGATCAGGGCGAACGCGGACTGCGACTCCTCGCGGGCGGACGGCTCCATGAGCGTCTCCTGGCCCGCCAGCTTAGCAGGCGGGGCGGAGCCGTTCGATCAGGGCCTGCGCTGCGGACGGCCTTCCAGTCGCGGAACACGTCGATGTCGAATCCGTCCGGGTGGTTCAGGTATCCGGGAGCGTGGCCCTTCTGGTCGGTGACTCCGTACTGCCACACGATGTCCTTGGTCTTGCGGTCGATCACCACGATCCGGTCTCGCAAGCTGTCCGCCAGCTCACCGCGAGCAGCCGCCCGTCGGGCGAGAAGTTCACGTCCTCGTTGCCGCGGTAGAATCCGAGGCTGGGCGAGGGAAATTCCCACACGATGCGCTTGTCGGGCGTGACCTGCAGCAGACGGTTGTTGCGCCGATCCGCGATGACCATGGGATACGGCAACGGCCTCCCCCACGACGCGATCGGGGCGTGGCGGG
>DATFUK010000274.1:0-3332 GCA_035260865.1 Candidatus Methylomirabilota bacterium
CCCAGCTCATCTTCGGGCAGGGCAAGGTCGCGCCGAGCGAGGCTTACGGGGGCACGCGCGCCGCGACGTAGGCTTGCCGCGGTCGTCTACTGGGCCAGCGCGCCGCCGTCGATGAGGATCTCGCTGCCGGTCATGTAAGAGGAGTCGTCGGAGGCCAGGTAGAGTACCGCGCTCACGATCTCGGCCACCGTGCCCATGCGCCCCAGCGGGATCCGCTGCAGGCGGCGCGCCATGTCCTCCTTGTTGCGGAAGGCGGCGTGGAACATCTCGGTGTCCACCGGGCCCGGGTGCACCGAGTTGCAGCGGATCTTGTCCTTGGCGTGCTGGGCCGCCGTCACCTTGGTGAAGATCCGGATGGCGCCCTTGCTCGCCGCGTAGGCCGGCTCCTGATGGAGCGACTGGCCGATACCCGCGATCGAGGAGATGTTCACGATCGAGCCGCCGCCGGCGCGGCGCATGGCCGGGATCGCGTACTTGGTGCCGAGGAACACGCCCTTGGCGTTCACCGCCATCACCTGATCCCACTCGGCGACGGTGCGCTCCTCGATCGGCACGCGCGGGATGACGATGGCCGCGTTGTTGATCAGGACGTCGAGCCGGCCGTAGCGCTCGGTCGCGGCCTGCACCGCCGCCTTCCAGTCCGCCTCGCTCGTGACGTCCAGGTGAAGATACGTGGCTTCGCCGCCGGATGCCCGGATCGCCGCCTCGACCTTCTTTCCCTCGTCGTCCCGGATGTCGCCGAAGACGACCTTCGCGCCTTCGCGGCAGAAGATCTCCGCCTCCGCCGCGCCCTGCCCCCGCGCCCCGCCGCTGATCACCGCCACCTTCCCGTCGAGCTTGCCCATGGCCGGCGATGATAGCGCCAGAAATGTCGGAATGTAAGACCTGACCCCTTGGCGGCGTTGACAAGGCGTCACCCGGCGTGCGATGGAATCGGCCATGCTCGAGGAGCCGACGTCGCTGCGGATCGAGGATCCGGGGGTGCGCGCGCTGTTCACCGAAGCCGCGCGCTTTCAATCCTGGCTGGACGTGGAGGCCGCGCTCGCGCGGGCCCAGGCCGAGCTCGGCGTCATCCCGGCGGCGGCCGCCGGCGAGATCGTCCGCAAGGCGCACCTGTCCTTCCTCGACCTGGGCGCGGTGCGCGAGGGGCTGGCCCGCACCGGGCACCCGCTGGTGCCGCTGGTGTGGGAGCTCGATCGCGCGTGCGAGGGCGACGCGGGCGGCTACGTGCACTGGGGCGCGACCACCCAGAACGTCACCCAGACCGGCCAGCTCCTCCAGGTGCGCCGTGCCCACGAGATCTTCCTGCGGCAGCTCGCGGCCATCCTGACCACGCTGGCCGACCTGGCCGAGCGCACCAAGGACGTGCTGCTCCCCGGGCGCACCCACGGGCAGCACGCGGTGCCGGCCACCTTCGGCTTCAAGGTCGCGGTGTGGATCGACGAGCTGGGCCGTCACGTCGAGCGCCTGCAGGGCTGCGAGGATCGCGTCTTCGTGGCCATGCTGGGCGGCGGCGCGGGCACGCTGGCCTCGCTGGGCGACCTGGGCCTGGCCACCCAGGAGCGGATGGCCGCCTACCTCGGCATGCGCCCGATGCCCTTGCCCGCGCGCACCATCGGCGACCACCAGGCCGAGTACGTGCTGCTGCTCGGCATGCTCGCGGCCACCTCGAGCAAGATCGGGCGCGAGATCTACACCCTGATGAAGCAGGAGTTCGGCGAGGTGGAGGAGCCGGTGCCGCCCGGGACGGTGGGCAGCAGCACGATGCCGCAGAAGCGCAATCCCAAGCTCTCGCAGGACATCATCGCGGCGGCCGCCCAGATCCGCGCGCTCGTGCCCCTGGCGCTCGAGGCGATGCAGACCGAGCACGAGGCCGACCGCACCACCAGCATCATGATGAGCCGGGCGATCGTGCAGGCCTGCGAGCTGACCGGCGACATGCTGCAGCGGATGATGGCGCTCTTCGACGGCCTGCAGGTCTTCCCGGACCGGATGCGGGAGAACCTCGACCTCTCGGGTGGTCTCATCATGGCCGAGGCGCTCATGCTCGAGCTGGGCAAGCAGATCGGCCGGCAGCGCGCGCACGACGCGGTCTATGAAGCCGCGCAGGGGTCGGTGACCGAGGGCCGCCCGTTCCGCGAGATGCTGGCGCTCGATCCGCACGTGAGCGCCGGGCTCACCCCGTCGCAGATGGAGGCGCTGCTCGATCCCGCGCGCTACGCGGGGCTCTGCCGGGAGTTCGCGGAGCGGGGGGCCGCGCGGGGGCGCGAGATCGCCGCGGCGATCGCGAGCCGCGCTACTTGAGCCGGAGGTCCTCGTAGGGCGAGACGTACGGGTGCCCGGGAATCGAGGGCGCCTCGGCGAGCCGCGACCCGATGCCGGTGAGGAGCGGCGGCTCCACGATGGGCGCGAACATCGCGCGCTCGTGCATGAGCTGCTGGATCCGGTGGAGCAGCGTCTCGCGGCGCTTGCGGTCGGTCTCGGCGGCCTGGTCCCGGAAGAGAGCGTCGATGTCCGGGTAGCCGCCGTAGGAGCGGATCCCGGTCGAGAGGACGAACGCCTCGATCCGCGTCGCCGCGTTCCCGGCGGTGCCGCTGCCCACCCGGACCAGGTGCTTGAACTGCTTGTCCTGGTCCGCCTTGTAGAAGGCGGCCCGCTCCATCGGACGCAGCCGTGACCGGATGCCGATGGCCTGCAGCCCGTTGATGACCGCCTCGGCCTCCGGCGCGAAGACCACGTCGGTCGCGACCTCGACCGCGTCGAAGCCCTTCGGGTACCCGGCCTCGGCCAGGAGCTGCCGGGCCCGCGCCGGATCGTGCGGGTACTCGGGGGGCGCCCAGTAGAAGTCGTACTCGCGGGGAATGATGCTCGACGCGGCCTTGCCGAACCCGAGATACTCGGCCTGGCTCAGGGTCTTGCGGTCGATCGCGAGGTTGGCCGCGAGCCGCACTCGGCGGTCGGCCCACGGCGACTTCGGATCCCACTGCTGGGTGAACACGAGCCACTCGGTGAAGGTCGGGTAGGTGACCTTCAGGGTGAGGCCCGGCGTCCGCCGCACCTCCTCGCCGAGCGGGCCGCGTAGCGTGTAGGCCACGTCGGCCTCGGCGCGCTTGAGCATGGCGAGGCGCGTCGACTCGTCGGGCACCGACTTGAAGACGAGCCGCTTCACCGCCGGCGCCTTTCGCCAGTACCCCTCGTGGGCCTCCACCACCAGCTCGATCCCGGGGGCGAAGGAGACGAAGCGGTACGGGCCCGCCCCGACCGGGGCCCGCTTGAAGCCGTCGTCGCCGACGCGCTCGAGGTAGGCCTTCGGCACGATCCAGGCGGCCCCG
>DATFUK010000275.1:0-2945 GCA_035260865.1 Candidatus Methylomirabilota bacterium
ATGGGAGCGCGGAGCTTCGGCGACGCGCAGAAGACACGGTTCCGGGGAGGGCTCCCCCGCCACCCCCGCCCGCCCGCGTCGGCCTCGGTTACTTGTAGCCGGAGCCGGCCTTCTTGTACTCCTCGCGCGGCGGCGAAAAGATGTCGAGGACCACCGCCCGCTTGTCGGTCGCGCGGCCGCCGTGCGGCACGTGGGGCGGCGTCTGCCAGAAGTCGCCCGCCTTGACGGGATGCTCGACCCCGTCCTGGATCCGGATCCACTCCCCCTCGAGGCACACCCCCCACTGCTCGTTGGCGTGCGAGTGCACCGGGGACACCGAGCCGGGCTGGATCTCGACCACCGAGAGCATGAGGTGCTCGCCGGGGAACACGCGGGCACTCAATCCCTCCGCGAGCTGCCGCGGGATGCCGCCCTCCTTCAGGTTGTGAAAGCACGACGTCTCGGCCATGATTCCCTCCTTTGCTCTGGGGCGCCATTCTACAGGAGACCCGCGTGAGAGTGTTTCTCGCGATGCTGTCGCACGAGACCAATACCTTCAGCAATGTCCCCACCGATCGCGCCCAGTTCGAGGCGCGCGACCTGAGCTACGGCGGTGAGATCGTCGAGACCTATCGCGGCACCGGCACCTGCCTGGGAGGCATGATCGCGGCGGCCGAGCGCCTGGGCATGGCGCTGCTGCCGTCGGTGGCCGCCTCCGCCTCGCCGGCCGGGCTCGTCACCCGCGACGTCTACGAGCACGTCAAGCAGCGCATGCTGACCGATCTCCAGGCGGCGGGCCGCCTCGACGGCGTGCTCCTCGACCTGCACGGGGCGATGGTCCCCGAGGGCGTGGACGACGGGGAAGGCGACATCATCGCGGCGGTGCGCCGGGCGGTGGGCCCCGACGTGCCGATCGCGGTGACCCTCGACTTCCACGGCAACCTGGGCAAGGACATGATCGGGGGCGCCGATCTCCTGCACGGCTACAAGACCTACCCGCACGTGGACATGGCCGAGCGCGGGATGGAGGCGGCCCAGCGGCTCGCCCAGGTGATCGCCGGGCGCATCAAGCCGACCGCGGCCTGGCGCAAGCCGCCGCTCATGCCGCCGCTCGGCCGCCAGGGCACCGCGCGCGGCCCGATGCGGCGCCTCTACGACCTGGCCGACGAGATGGAGAAGAACCCCAAGGTCATCTCGGTCTCGCTCTTCGCGGGCTTCCCGTACGCGGACATCCCCGACGCGGGTCTCGGCGTCTACGTGGTCACCGACGACGATCAGGCGCTCGCCGAGCGCCTCGCCGGTGAGCTCGCCCGGGTGGCGTGGCAGCATCGGCACGAGTTCATCCACACCGCGCTGCCGGTGAAGGACGCGGTGGCCAAGGCGCTCGCCGCCGACGGCCGGCCGATCGTGCTCGCGGACATGGCCGACAACACCGGCGGCGGCGCGGCGGGCGACGGCACCGAGATCCTGCGCGAGCTGCTGCGGGTGGGCGCGCGGAGCGCGACGGTCGCGTGCATCTGGGACGCGGCCGCGGTGCAGGCGTGCGTGAAGGCGGGGGTCGGCGCCTCGGTGACCCTCGAGGTGGGCGGCAAGGTGGACGATCGCCACGGCGCGCCGGTGCGGGTGACCGGCACGGTGCGCACGCTCTCCGACGGGCGCTTCGTCCATCGCGGGCCGATGATGACCGGGCTGCCGGGCCGGCTCGGGGCCACCGCGGTACTGGACGCGAACGACGTAAAGGTGATACTCATCTCCTACCGCTGGCAGACCCTCGATCCGGAGATGATCCGGTTCGTCGGGATCGACCCCGTCCGGGAGAAAATCCTGGTCGTGAAGTCCACGATCCACTACCGCGCGGCGTTCGAGCCGATCGCCAAGGAGATCATCGAGGTGGACGCGCCGGGGCTGTCCTCGTCCAACCTCGCGCGCTTCGAGTACCGGCGCGTCCGACGCCCCATCTTCCCGCTCGACCCCGACACCGTGTACGAGCCGGAGTAGAAGGAGGCCCCCGCATGTCGTTCAGCGGCTTCACGCCGTCCGACTTCAAGGTGTTCGATATCCCCGGCTTCAAGCCCCGCATGGACGCGATCAAGGGCCGCATCCGCCCCAAGCTCGAAGCGGTGGGCCGCGAGCTGCTCCCCGACGTGGCGCGCATCGGCGGCGCGGCGGCCTTCGCCCACGTGGCCAAGCACATGCGGCGGACCGTGAACCCGCCCGAGGACACCTGGGTCGCCTTCGCGCTCGACCGGCGCGGCTACAAGAAGCACTGCCACTTCAAGGTGGCGGTCTCGCGCAGCGGGGTGCGCTTTCTCTTCGAGGCCGGCCCCGAGCACGCGCAGAAGAAGCGCTGGATCGCGGCCTGGAAGCGGCACACGCGCCAGCTCGTTCCGGTCCTCCGCCGGGCCGAGGGCCTGGGCTGGTTCAAGGACGAGCACGACGAGGCGCCGTCGGCCATCCTCACCGACCTGCCCGCCGACGCGGTGGCCCGGCTCGGCGATGAGCTCCTGCGCACGCGCGACGGCCAGTTCATCCTCGGCCGCTGCGTCCCGGCGGAGAAAGCGGCCAAGTGGAAGCCGCGTGAGTACGCGCGGGCGGCGCGGGAGACGTTTCATCTGCTGGCGCCTTTGTATCGTTTGCGGTGAAGCTGGTCGTTGCCTGGCGGTGAGTTCGTGCGCGATCTTCGACATGGATGGGGTGCTGATCGATAGCGGCGCGCACCATCGGCACGCGTGGCGCGCGCTCCTGGCCGAGCTCGGGACCGAGCCCGCCGATCCCGAGCACTGGCGATTGACCATCGGCCGTCCCAGCGAGGAGGCGATCCCGCTCCTGCTGAACCGTCGCATGAGCGGGGCCGAGGCCCGCCGGCTGGCCCGCCGCAAGCGCGATCTCTATCAGGAGCGCGCGCAGGCCGGGCTCGAGCCGGTGCCCGGGGTGCCCGAGTTCCTGGCGTCGCTGGCCCGGCTCGG
>DATFUK010000276.1:0-2753 GCA_035260865.1 Candidatus Methylomirabilota bacterium
CATGACGGTCGCGCGGAGGTCGGTGGCCCGGGCTCGCATACCCGCCACCGCGCGCAGCCGGTCGACCTCCTTCCGGCACTCGGCGCACTCGGGCAGGTGCCCCTGGATGATGGCCCACTCGGTGAGCGCGAGCTGCCCGTCGACGAAGAGGGGCAGCGTACGCCGCACGTCCTGGCATTTCATCAGTCTCCATCTTCCACATCTCGCGCCCGGAGTAAAGCGCTAGCATGTGGCCCATGCTGCCACCCGGCGACGGCAATCCCTTCCTGCACGAGACCGCGGGCGGCATGCTCGCGGCGATGGCCGCGCGCGCGGGCGAGCGCGAGGCCATCGTCGCGCCGGACCGGCGCATCACGTACGCCCAGCTCCATCGCGAGGCGCAGCGGATCGCCCGCGGGCTGCTCGCCCTGGGGGTCAAGAAGAACGACAAGGTCGCGCTCTGGCTGCCCACGCGGCCGGAGTGGCTCTTCGCCCAGTACGCCTGCGCGATGATCGGCGCGGTGGTGGTGGCGCTGAACACGCGCTACAAGGCCCACGAGCTGCGCTACATCCTGCGCCAGTCGGACGCGACCACGCTCCTCTGCGCCGATCACTCGGGACCGGTGGACTACCTGGAGACGCTGGGCGAGGTGCTCCCCGCCCTCGCCGAATCCGTGCCCGGCGAGCTCCTGGTGGAGGACTTCCCGCGGCTCCGTCGCGTGATCGTGGACGCCGACGATCCCTACCCGGGGTGCCTGCGCCTGCGTGACGTGCAGGACGACGGAAACGCGCCCGAGTGGGCGGGCGCGCTCGGCGACGCGGCCGAGCCGGTCGGACCCGACGATCCGTTCACCATTCTCTACACGTCGGGCACGACCTCGTTCCCGAAAGGCGCGGTGATCAGCCATCGCAACTGCGTGCCGCACGGCTGGTGGTGCGGCGAGGTCATGCGCCTGACCCCGGACGATCGGGTGCTCCACGCCCTGCCGCTCTCCGGCACGTGGGGCGGGCTCTGCGTCCCGCTCGCCGCGCTCAGCCACGGTGCCGCCCTGATCCTGATGGAAACCTTCGAGCCCGCGGTGGCGCTCCGCCTCATGGAGACCGAGCGCGTGACGGTGTGGAACGGGGTGGACACGATGGCGATCCCGATGCTCGAGCACCCGGATCTCGCGCGGCGCGATCGCTCGCGCCTGCGCACCGGCGGCTTCGCGGCCACCGGCGGGGGCGTGCAGGGCCTCTTCGAGGCGGTGGTGGAGCGGCTCGGCGTGCGCCGGGCGTTCCAGCCCTACGGCATGACCGAGGTCAACGCGATGGCCCTGGTGCACGACCTCGACGAGCCGCTCGAGAGCCGTGCGCGCGCCGGCGTCTGGCCCGCCGACGGCATCCAGGCGCGCGTGGTGGACCCGGAGAGCGGGCGGGACCAGCCCGCGGACCACGAGGGCGAGCTGTGGCTGCGCGGCCGGCTGGTGACGCGCGGCTACTACGAGAAGCCGGAAGAGACCGCGAAGGCGTTCACTCCCGACGGGTGGTTCAAGACCGGCGACCTGGCGGTGCGCGACGCGGCCGGGCGCGTCGTCTTCATCGGGCGGCTCCGCGAGGTGCTGCGCATCAGCCACTTCATGGTGGCGCCCGGCGAGATCGAGGACTACCTGCAGACGCACCCGAAGGTGCTGCAGGCCTTCGTCATCGGGGTGCCCGACTCGCGCACCAACGAGGCGGCGGTGGCCTACGTGATCCCGCGGCCCGGAGCGAGCGTCACCGAGGAGGAGGTCATCGCCCACTGCCGGGGTCGCATCGCCTCGTTCAAGGTGCCGCGCCACGTGCGCGTGGTGGCCGACGTCCCCCGCACCCCGGGCCCGCACGGCGACAAGGTGCAGAAGGCGCGGCTACGCGCGATGTTCCTCGGCGAGCGCTAGGCGCGCGGCCGCGATCTCCCGTTGCACCGCGGCCGGGCCCGGGAACTCGCGGGTGGTGCGGCGGTACCAGTAGCGCGCGTTGTCGAGATCGCCCTCCAGCGTGTGCACGATGCCGTGCAGCCACGCGGCCAGCTCCGACTTGTCCTCCTGCACGATCTCGTGGGCGCGCGGCCACTCCCCCGCGGCCAGGAACTCCAGGGCCCGGGTGAGCGACTCCTGCCGCGACGGGGTCTTCTCGCTCATCGGCCGAAGTCTACCGCAGTGGTGTTGCCTCCGCTAACCACCACCCCGACCCGTTCGCCCGGCTCGGGCGCGTAGGCTCCGCTCGAGAGCGCCGAGAAGGCGGCGGCGCCGCCGGGCTCGGCCACCACCCGCAGCGTGTCCCAGAGCGCGTCCTGCGCCAGGCGGATGGCCGCGTCGCTCACCAGGAGGACGCGCGAAATATGGGCCCGCGCGATCGGGAACATCAGCTCGCCGACCCGGCGCGGCGCGAGCGAATCCGCCGCGATCCCGCCCGCGGGGGCGTCCACCGGCTTGCCCGCCTCGAGCGCCCGGCTGAGCGTGGGCGCGTGCGCGGGCTCGACGCCGATCACCCGCGGCCGCCCGCCGCACCACGCCGCGATCCCCCCGATGAGGCCGCCCCCGCCCACCGCGACCAGCAGGGTGTCGAGACCCGGCACCTGCCGATCGAGCTCCAGCGCGAGCGTGCCCTGGCCGAGCAGGGTCTCCTCCTGGTCGAAGGCGTGCACCGGGAGGGCGCCGGTCTGTTCCCCCCAGGCGACGCTCGCCGCTTGGGCGTCGGCGTAGCGCTCGCCGCCGACCACCAGGTCGGCGCCGTAGCTGCGAATGCGCGCGATC
>DATFUK010000277.1:0-2239 GCA_035260865.1 Candidatus Methylomirabilota bacterium
CCGCGTGGCGCGCGACCTCCGCAAGATGGGTTTCAAGGACGTGCGGATCCTGAAGGGCGGCATCGGCGCCTGGACCAACGCGGGCCTGCCGATCGAGACGCGCTCGGATCTCTCGCAGGTCGGGCTCGAGCTGTACAAGGCCCTGGCCGGCGGCAATTCCTAGTACTCCTCAATAGCCCAGCGCGCCGCCGTCGGCTCGCGGGTCCGACGCCCCGACCAGGCCGTCGCCCTCCGGGCCCACCCAGATGCCGTGGGCGTGCCCGACGAGATCGTCCCACTCCCCGCCGATCGCGACCTCGTGCCCGCGGCCGGCCAGCTCCGCCGCGAGCTCCGGCGGGTAGCGCCCCTCCAGGCTGAGCGCGCGTGAGGCGGTCCCCCATGTGCGCCCGTAGAGCCAGCGCGGGGCCTCGATCGCGGCCTGCGGCCCGAGCCGGCGGAACAGGCGGCGGGTGAGGATGGCCGCCTGGGTCTGCGGCTGGCCCTCGCCGCCCATGGCCCCGTAGACGAAGCGCGGCCGGCCGCCCTCGAGGTACATGGACGGGATCAGGGTGTGCATCGTGCGCTTGCCGGGGGCGAGCGCGTTGACGTGGCGGGGATCGAGCGAGAAGAATGAGCCGCGGTTCTGCAGCACCACCCCGGTGTCACCGGCCAGCACCCCCGAGCCGAACGTGAAGTAGAGCGACTGGATCAGGGAGACCGCGTTGCCCTCGCGGTCGGCGGTGACGAGCGCGATGGTGTCGCCGCCCGCGGGCGCGGCGGGCTGGGGTGGGCGCGCGCGCTCGCGTGAGATCAGTCGCGCCCGCGCGTCGAGGCGCTCGGGGGCCAGGAGGTCGGCGGGGCTCACGCGCATGTGGGCCGGATCGGTCAGGTAGCGGTCGCGATCGTCGAAGGCGAGCTTGGTGGCCTCGACGAGGACGTGAATGTAGTCGGCCTCGGGCAGCGCGCTCATGTCGAAGCGCTCGGTCATGCCCAGCACCGCGAGCGCGGAGATGCCCTGGGTCGGCGGCGGGAAGCTCGCGACCTGTCCTTCGGCGTACGCGATGCGGAGGGGCTCCATCCAGTCCGAGCGGTGCTCGGCCAGGTCCTCGACGGTGAGCGGGCTGCCTGCCGCGGCGGCCGCCGCCACGAGCCGCCGCGCGACGTCGCCGCGGTAGAAGTCCTCGGCGCCCCCGTCGCGCGCCGCCTCCAGCGTGCGGGCCAGGTCGCGCTGCACCAGCGGCCCGCGGCGCAGCGAGTCCGGATGGTAGAGCGGCCAGAGCCAGCGTCGAATCTCCTCGGGCGCGCGCTCGGTGAAGAGATCGGGCTCGCGCGGCGGCGGGATGCGCTGGCCGTCGGAGGCCTGGAACCCCTCGCGCGCGTACAGGATCGCGTCGGAGAGCAGCGCCTTCCAGGCGATCGGCGAGCCCATCGTCCCGCGGCTGTACTCGTGCGCCTTCCACCAGCCGTCCACGACCGCCGGCACCGTGAGCGAGGCGAGTCCGCCGCGCGCCGGGATGGCCGCGGTGATCCCGCGCGCCGCGTACCAGTCGATGGTGGCCGCGCGCGCGGCGCGGCCCACCGCGCAGAGCGCACGCAGGCGCTGCCGGCCCGCGTCGTAGATGAGCCACACGTTGTCGCCGCCCAGGCCGTTCATGTGCGGGTACACCACCGCGATGGTGGCCGCCGCCGCGATCGCCGCGTCGAGCGCGTTGCCGCCCGCCCGCAGCGCGGCCAGGCCGGATTGGGTGGCGAGCAGATGCGGGGTGGCCACCATGCCACGCGGGGCGCGGGCTTCGGGCCAGCGGGTGGTCATGGGATCACCGGAACAAGAACCCTCTCCCCCGTGAGGGGGAGAGGGTAGGGTGAGGGGCGCCCCCGAGCCGGCCTACGAGCAGCCGGTGGTGGTGCCGCAGGTGATGCACTTGAGGCAGGTGCCGTTGCGCACCATGGTGAACTGGCCGCACTCGCCGCACGGGTCGCCCTCGTAGCCCTTGAGCCGCGCCATCTCGGACGCGCTGAGCAGCTTCATCTCGGCCACCGACCCGCTGCCCCCGCTCACGCGGGCGATGGCGCGCGCGGTGACCGGCGTGGGGGCCGGGCGCGGGGCGGCCGGGGGCTCCGCGGTCAGCTCCATCGCGAGCGGGACGACCGGCGCGTTGGCCACCGGGCCCTCGCCCGGCCGGCTGCCGATGGCGTCGGCGCGCAGGTCCTCGTCGGGCACGTGCGAGAGATCGGTGCGCCCGAGGTAGGTGATGGCCAG
>DATFUK010000278.1:0-11624 GCA_035260865.1 Candidatus Methylomirabilota bacterium
CCAGCGAGGGCAGGCCGGGGTTCTCGCCGATCGCGAGCCAGACCCACACCGGCCCGAGCACGCTCTCCAGCACCCCGATCAGGGCGGCTTCCGCCACCGGGATGCGGCGCGCGCCCGCGGTGAACAGGATCATGCCGAGGCCGAGCTGGCCGCTGCCGAAGAGCGCGAGCAGCAGCAGGTCGCCGGCGCCGGCGGTGCCGGGCTGCGCGGCGGCCGCGGTGAACAGGCTCGAGAGCGCGGCGGAGAGCGCGGCGGCGGGGAGCATGCGCACGTGGCGATTGCGCCGCAGGATCACCGTCGCCAGCGCGAAGGCCAGCGCCACCGTGAAGGCGAGGAGATCGCCGCCGATCGAGCCCGCGACCGTCTCGGTGTAGAAGTAGCGCGAGACCATGATGGCGCTGCCCAGGAGCGCCACGCCCATCGCGGCCCACGTGCGCCCGGCCACGCGCTCACCCATCCAGAGCCAGCCGAGGAGCCCGGCCATGAACGGGCTCAGGCTCTGGATGATCAGCACGTTCGCGACCGCGGTGCGGTGCAGCGCCATGATGAAACAGGTGGAAGCGATGGCGAAGCAGGCCGCCATCGCCAGGCCGCCCCCGCCCATGCCCAGGAAGACGCGCGGTGTCCGGCGGCCCTCCCGCAGCGCGGTCACCGCCACCAGGAAGGCCGCGCAGAAGGTCCCGCGCCAGAACACGGTGGTCCACGGATCGGTGTCCACGAGGCGCGCGATCAGGCCGCCGGTGCTCCAGCACATCGCGGCCGCCCCGACCAGGAGCCGGCCGCTCCGCGCCGCCTCGCTCTTCATCGGGCCATCGCCACGCAGGCCACGCCGGCGAGCACGACCACCGCGCCGGCCAGCCGCCGCCCGAGCCCGCCTTCCTTGAGCCACACGCTGCCGATGATCGCGGAGAGCACGATGGACATCTCGCGGGCCGCCACCACGTAGCCGGTCTTGCTGAACTGGAAGGCGAAGAGCACCAGCAGGTAGCCGGTCGGGCTCATGAGGGCGGCCGCCGCGATCGTCCCACGGTTGGCGCGCCATTCCCGGCGCACGAGGTCGGCCTTGGCGAAGGCCACCGGAGTGAGCAGCGCGCAGGAGCCCATCTCCATGAGCCAGATGTAGGCGAACGGGTGCAGCCGCGCCACCCCCGCCTTGTCGAGCAGAGAGTACGACGCGATCAGCACGCCGGTGGCGAGCGCCCAGCCGGTGCCCGAGGCGAGAAGGGCCGTCCGCGTCCACGCGCCCGGCCGCCAGTGCAGGGAGAAGATGCCGCTCGCCACCAGGATCACGCCGAGGGTGCCGAGGGGAGAGAGGCGCTCGTCCCACAGCATGAGCGCGGCGATCGGCACCAGGGCCACCCCGAGCCCCCGCGCGACCGGATAGACCAGAGAATAGTCGCCCGCCGCGTAGGCGCGGCCGAGGCTGAAAAAGTAGAGCGCGTGGAGCACGATGGTGCCGAGCACGAACGGGATCGCGGCGGCGGTGAAGCCGTGGCGCGCCAGGATCACCAGCGCGACCGGGGCGTAGACCGCGCTCGCGAGCACGCCGACCCACCAGAGGAACACCACCGGATCGCCCGCGCGCTTGGTGAGCGCGTTCCAGCCCGCGTGGAGCACGGCCGCGCCCAGGACGAGGAGAAGCGCCGCGGCGGTCACCCGGACAGGGTAGGGGTTTCGCCGGGCCACGCCAAGCGATTACTATGGAGTGTCGCTCGATGGCCTACTCGCTTCGTCTCATCGAAGATCGACTCGCCGCGGGCGCGGCGGCCCCTCCGCCGCGCGCGCCCCGCGTGCTCTACGCGCGCTCGGGCGCGCTCCTGGACGGCCTCGCCACCGAGCCGGTGCCCGCGGTGGGCCCCGCCGATCCCGTCGCGCGCGCCGGCCCGGAGGGCGCGCTGCTCTACCGGGTCGAGCTGGTCCGCCAGCCACCGCCCGCGGCGGGCGGGCGCGTGCTGCTCGAGCACCCGATCGATCTCGCGGGCGGCGCGGGCTGGCTGATGCGCTGCGATCGCGTGGACTTCGACCCGGGCGGGATCGCGCCGCCGCATCGCCACCGGGGCGGCGGCATCCGCTGCCTGCTCCGCGGCCGCCTCGAGGTGACGGTGGCCGAGGGCGCGCCGCGCACCGTGGCGCCCGGCGAGGCCTGGTTCGAGAGCGGGCGCGAGCCGGTGCTCGCGGTGGCCGCGCCCGAGGGCGAGACCAGCTTCATCCGCTTCTCGATCCAGCCCGTCGCGATTCGCGGGCAGAGCTCCATCCTCTACGTGGATCCCGCCGACGCCGGGCGCGGCCGCCCGCGCCGCTACACGGTCTACGTGGACGAGCCGATCGCGCTCTGAGCGCCATGCGCATCCTCATCCTGAGCGCCAGCTACGGATCCGGTCACGCGGAGGCCGCGCGCAGCCTGGCCGCCGCCATCGAGGCGCGCGGCGGCCAGGCGGTGGTGGTGGATCACTTCCGCGAGCTGGTGCACCCGCTCTTCGCGCACGTGAGCCGCGCGGTCTACTACTGGCTGCTCCGCCGCGCGCCCGGGGTGTGGGCGCTCGCCTACGGCCTGGGCGATCGGATGGGGCCGGAGTCGCCGCTGTCCTTCGGCATGACCCGGGTCGGCACCGCGCGCCTGGCCCGCCTGCTCGACACGATGCGGCCGGACGCGGTCATCACGGTCCACGCGACGCCCGCGGTCGCCATGGCCGCGCTCGCGGCGAGCGGCCGCCGCCTGCCGCCCCACACCACCGCGGTCACCGACTTCGTGGCCCACAGCCAGTGGATGCCGAGCCCGGTGGACCGGTACTGCGTGGCCGCGGAGGAGGTGCGGAACGAGTTCGTGGCGCGCGGCATCCCGCCGGAGCGGGTGATCGTCACCGGGGTGCCGGTGCGCCAGGAGTTCGCGCGCCCGGTCGACGCGGACGCGGCGCGCCGGGCGCTCGGCCTCTCGCCCGGCCTGCCCACCATCGTGGCGATGGCGGGCACCCAGGGCTCGCTCGGCCGGCTGCACGACGTCACCCGCGCGCTGCTCACGATGGAGCGGCCGATGCAGGCGGTGGTGGTGGCCGGCCGCGACGAGCGTCTGCGCGCCGGTCTCGCGCGCCTGGCCGGGACGAGCCCGGTGCGGGTGGTGGGCTTCGTGGACGACGTGCGCACGCTCCTCGGCGCGGCGGACCTGCTCGTCACCAAGGCGGGCGGGATGACGCTCGCGGAGGCGACCGCGGCCGAGGTCCCCCTGCTGCTCTACGGCTCGCTCCCGGGCCAGGAGCGCGGCAACGAGCGCTTCGCCTCGCGCGCGGGCATCGCGCTGGTGGCGCGCTCGCGCGGAGCGCTGCGCCGGCTCCTGGATCGGGCGGTGGGCGATCCCGACACGGTCGAGCGGCTGCAGGGCTCGCTCCGGCGCCTGCGCCGCCCCGACGCGGCCCAGCACATCGTGGACCTCGTGGTGGAGCAGATCGCCCAGCGCGGCCGGCCGTGACCACGCAGTTCGCGTTCTGCCTCGACAGCGCCGAGCGCTCGATCCGCGACGGGCGCTACGTGGACGCCGAGCACGCGCTGACCGCGGCGCTCGCGCTCGAGCCGCGCAGCGTGAAGGCCAACTTCAAGCTCGGCCTGGTGCTGGAGCGGCAGCGGAAGTGGGCCGGCGCGGAGGCCGCCTTCCGCACGGCCATCCGCGGCAAGCGCGATCACGCGACCGCGTGGCTCCGGCTCGCGGCGGCGTGCCGGCGCCTGGGCAAGGCGCGCGAGGAGGAGGCGGCCTCGCGCGAGGCGGCCCGGCTGGCCCCGCGCAGCGCGGAGGCGCGCCACGGGCTCGCGGTCACCCTCGCGCGCTTGGGCCAGACCGACGAGGCGGTGCGCGAGTTCGAAGCGACGATCCACCTGGCCCCCTCGAATGCGATCGCGCGCCACGGCCTGGGACTGGCGCTCGCCGCGCAGGGGCGCGACACGGAAGCGGCCGCCGCGTTCGCGGAGGCGGTGCGGCTCGACCCGCGCGCCCACCGGGCGCACGCCCAGCACGCGGAGGCCCTGCGGCGGCTGCGGCGCTGGGGCGACGCGGTGGTGGCCTATCGCGAGGCCGCCGCCCTCCGGCCCGACGAGCCCGTGCTCCACGGCCGCCAGGGCCTCGTGCTCGAGCGGCTGCGGCGGTACCGCGAGGCGGTGGGCGCCTACTCGCGCGCCGCGCGGCTCGCTCCCACCAGCGGCCGCTGGCGGGCGCGCCTCGGGCGCGTGCTCGAGCGGCAGGGGCGGTTCGCGGACGCGGAGGCCGCGCTGCTGGAAGCGCTGCGCCACGAGCCGGACCTGCTCGACGCCTACGTGGGCCTCGCCACGATCTATCGCCGCCAGGCCAAGTGGTCCGAGGAGGCGCGCGTCTACGAGCGCGCGATCCAGCTCAAGCCCGACGACGCGCACCTGCACGCCGATCTGGGCCTGGCGCTGGAAGCGCAGGGGCTGCTCGGCGCGGCGGAGGGTGAGTTCCGCCGCGCGGTGGCGCTGGCCCCCGACAACGCGGATCTCTACGTCGAGCTCGGCATCGCGATGGGCCGGCAGGGACGCCACGCGGAGGCGGAGGGGGCGCTGCGCGAGGCGGTGCGGCTCAATCCCCAGGACCCGGTGGCCCGCGCCAACCTCGCGCTCGGCCTGGGCCGGCAGGGGCGTCACGCGGAGTCCGAGGCGGCCTATCGCCAGGCGCTCGCGGTGAAGCCCGACGGCGCGCCGCTGCACCGCGGCCTCGGCATGGCGCTCTACTCGCAGGGCAAGCACGCGGCGGCCGAGGCGGCTTTCCGCGGAGCGGTGGCGCTCAAGCCGGGCTACGCGCGGGCGTGGGGCGACCTGGGCGAGCTGCTGACCGAGACCGGCCGCCACGAGGAAGCGGTGGAGGCCTTCCGCGAGGCCATCCGGGTGAAGCCGCAGCGGATCGCCTCGCACCGGGGGCTGGGCGCCGTCCTGCTGGTGCGGGGGGACAACCGCCTGGCCGAGGCCGCGTACCGCGACGCGCTCGGGCTGCGGCCCGACGACGCGCAGAGCCACTTCGGGCTGTGGACCGCGCTCGAGCGGCAGGACAAGCTCGCCGAGGCCGAGGCCGCCTACCGCGCGGCCATCGAGGTGAGCCCGGACCTCGCCGAGGCGCACGCGCGGCTCGGGTACCTGCTGGCGCGCCAGGGCCGGTGGCGGCAGGCGGAGGCCGCCTATCGCGAGGCGGTCGTGCTGGATCCGGGCGACGCGCGAGCCCGCGTCGCCCTCAGCGCCATCCTCCGGCGCCGCTAGCGAGGGCGCTGAAAAGGCCCATCTGCTTCGTTGGCGCCCCCGGTCCGGGCCGCTCAACGTACAGAGAGTACGCCTCGCGCCCGGACCGAGGGCGCCGCCTCGCATCTGGGCCTTTTTGAGCGCCCTCGCGCGTGTGCGAATGACCGCGCTCGAGCGCGGGCTTCGCCCGCGCAACCTGTTCTGGGGGAGGCTCGGAGGGGGCCGTCGAGGCCCCCTTCGACTAATTATTCGAGGGGTCGGCTTCGATGTTGGTGATGCGGAGGTAGCTGACCGCGACCCGCTGATCGTCCTGCTCCAGGAGCACGCCGTCCTCGGCGATCTGGGCCAGGCTGCCCGCGATGGGCTCGGGGGCGTTCTTCACCGAGATGAGCACGCGCCGGCCGAGGTGCTGCTGGGCCTCCGCGTGCCACATCGTCTTCTGCACCTCGTCGAAGACGCCGGCGGCCTGTCGGGCCGCCGAGGCCGCCCGGCTCGCCGCGGTGATCGTGCCGAGCCCGGGAACCACCAGCCCGCCGGGGCCGGGCCAGGGCGGACTCGCGGGGCCGTTGCTGGCCACCGAGACCGGCCGGGCCGCGTGATCGCCGGCCGAGCTCGTCTCGCCGGGGCCGCCGGCAGTCGCGGGCGCCGGCTGCTCCTCGAGGAAGCGCAGCAGCTCGCCGAGGCGCGCCATGAGGTTCGAGAAGATGAAGAGCCCCACCAGCGCGCAGCCGAGCGCGACGCCGAGCCCCATCTGGGCCTGGAACTGTCCGAGCTGCCCGAGCAGGTAGAGCGTGTAGGTGAAGAGCAGCAGGGGAATCACGGCCGTCAGCGCGAAGACGATCGACGCGGCGTTCCGCAGCGTATACGTCCGGCCGCTACTCATGGCGCCTCAAATCTAGCGCGATCGGCCGCGCGCCCAAAGTTTTGAGAGAGCCGGAGCCGGTGCCGCCCCCCGGGCTCGTGGCCCGCGTGTTAGTATCCGACCGCCACCCATGAGCCCGCCACGGCGTACCCTCCGCGAGATGCGCGGCCTGGTCTTCGATCTCGACGGTTGCGTGTGGACCGGCGAGGTGCTGACGCCGGGCGCCGCCGAGGTGCTCGCCTTGATCCGCCGGCAGGGCAAGGGGCTGTGTTTCCTCACCAATAACTCCCGCGCGCGCGCGCGGACCATGCAGGCCAAGCTCGAGCGCCTCGGTGTGGAGGCGAAGGAAGCCGAGGTGCTGACGCCGCTCGAGATCCTGGGCGAGGTGGTGGCCCTGCGCTGGGGCCCGTCGCGGGTCCTGGCCATCGGCGGGCCGGAGCTGGCCGAGGTGCTGGTGGAGGCCGGCCACACCCTGGTGCCGGTGGACGCCTACCGCGACGCGACCGTGGTGGTGGTGGGCAACGACTTCGAGTTCAGCTACGAGCGCCTGACCGCGGCCGCCCGCGCGGTGGACGCGGGCGCCGCCTTCGTCACGCCGAACATCGATCCGCGCCTGCCGATGGAGGACGGCCAGTTCCTGCCCGGCTGCGGCGCCATCGTGGAGGCGGTCGCCTCGGCGGCGGGGGCGCGGCCGATCGTGATCGGCAAGCCCGAGCCGCCGCTCTTCGAGCTGGCGCTCCAGCGCATGGGGCTCGGGGTGGACGACGCGGCGATGGTGGGCGACAGCATCGACTCCGACGTGCGGGGCGCGCGCCGCGTCGGCATGACCGCGGTGCTGTTCGCGCCCAAGGGCGGTCCGGACGGCGTGGCGCACTACATCGTCAAGACCATGCCGCAGCTCAAGCGCCTCCTCGGCCCCTAGCGCATGCGCGTCTTCCTGCACTCGGGCGGGCCGCTCGGCCCGGTGGGCCGCGCCGCGCTGCCCGACTTCTTCGGCCCGCGCCGCCGCGTGGCCTTCGTCACCGCGGCCAACCTGGGTGATGAAGCGGCTTCTTTCGAGCGTATCCGTGCCGCGCTCGAGCCCGCGCCGCCCGAGGGCGCCGGCCTCGAGCTGCTGCACCTGCGCTGGGATCGCGAGCCGCTCGTCACGCTGGCCTCCGCGGAGGCGCTCTTCATGGGCGGGGGCAACACCTACGCGCTGCTCCAGCGGCTGCGCGGCGCCGGGCTGCTCGAGGCCATTCGCGCGCGCGTCGCCGCGGGCATGCCCTACGCGGGCGCCAGCGCCGGCTCCAATGTGGCCGGCCCCACCATCCTCACGACCAACGACTGGAACGTGGTGGGGCTCGATCGCTTCGACGCGCTGGGGCTGGTGGGCTTCAACATCAATCCCCACTACAAGGAGATCGATCCCGCGATGGCCGCCTTCAGCGAGACGCGGGACGATCGCATCCGGGAGTATCACGTGGTCAACTCGAACCCGGTGCTGGGGCTGGAAGAGGGAGCGTGGGTCATCGTGGACGAGGGTGCCGTGACCGTGCACGGCACCGCGCGGGTCAAGCTGTTCCGGCCGGCCGCCGACCCGGTATGGTACCGGGCCGACGACCGATTGCCGGTGTCCTGACGGTCAGCCAGAGCACCTCTGGCCCTTCGGGGTCTCGACGTTGGCCACCTTGAAGGTCCGGACGAACGAATCCTCCCAGACCTCGAGGGCGAGGCGTCCCTTGTCCTCCACCCCGTCGAAGACGTTGAACTTGGCTCGCCGGGTGAACTCGCCCGCGGGGACGCGCTTGGCGAGGAAGCCGAGCGTGGTCTGCTTGTCACTCCAGAGCGCGAGCGTCTCGTTGATGGGCTGCCCGCCGCCGCCGGTACCCGGCTTCAGCCACGAGAGGACCACCGAGAAGCCCTTGACGTCGGGATCGGCCACCAGCGGCTGGAGCTGGGCCATGCGCCGCAGGAGATCCGTGCCGTAGCGGGAGAACATCGCGGAGGCGCGCCGCTCGGTGGGCAGCGCGGCGAACCGCGCGTCCTCGTCCTGGTCGATCACGATCCAGACCGAGAGATAGCGATCGTCCTCCACCGCGCCCTTGGGCTGGCGGAAGCCGATGCCCGCCTTCTGCACGCCGACCCACGGCATGCAGTTGTAGATCTCCTCGCGCACCTGCTTGAGCAGCGCCTGGTGCGTGGTCGCGAGGGTGCGGGCCTTGGCCGTCTTGTACTGATCGACGCTCATGATCGCGTCGTCCGCGGCCGCGGGAACCGGGATGAAGAGAATAAGGGCGAGCACCGCGAGGCGGCGCACCATGAAGCGAACCAGACCGTGTCTCATCAGGATCCTCCTGTTCGCGGAGCACACTCGGATCCCGACGAGCGCTACCTTGAGCGCCCTTCCTTCGGTAGCCCGGCTATCAGGTCGCCCTGATCCGTGGCTTTGCGTCCCCGTCTCGCGACGGGTTTGCCGTTTGTCGGGAAGAGGCTCCGCGTGGCCTGAGAAGAGCAAGCGCGGTGCCAGCCCCGGCCGGTCAGAATCGCCTGCCGCAGTGGGGGGATAGCCCTCCCCGGGGTCCCCGCGTGTCACCGGGTTGACGCGGGTGTTGCTCGCGCGTTCGGCCGTGGATGTGGTATCCATGCCGGTGATGCTCACGGACGCCCCGATCGCGGTCGGCCTGGTCTTCGTCGCCATCGTCGTCGGCATGCTCGTCCTCGTGCTCTGGGGCGCCGCGCGCGCGGCGCGCCGGGTGGGCCCGGGCGCGGTGCGGGGCGTGCGCGTCGCGGGCGTGGCCCTGGTCGGCTGGCTCGCGCTGACCGGAGTGCTCGCGGAGCGCGGATTCTTCGACGATTTCCAGTCTCTACCGCCGCACATGCTGCTCGGCGTCGGGCCGCCGCTGTTGACCCTGTTCGCCCTCGCGTGCTCCCGCCGGATCGCGCCGCTGCTGGACGCGCTGCCCCCGGCCTGGCCGGTGGCCGCGCAGACTTTTCGCATCGCGGTCGAGATCGTGCTGTGGCGGCTCGCGGTGGCGGGGGCCGCCCCGGAGCTGGTGACCTTCCACGGCCGCAACGTGGACATCCTGGTCGGGCTCACCGCGCCGGTGGTCGCCTACTTCTGCTTCGTCCGGCGCGCATGGCCCGCGCGGGTGGCGGTGTGGTGGAACTGGGCCGGCATCGTCATCCTGCTGAACGTGGTGGTGCACGTGCAGCTGGCCGTGCCGACGCCGTGGCGAGTCTTCGAGACGGACCCGCCCGCCACCTTCATCGCCGACTGGCCCTTCATCTGGCTGCCCGCCTTCCTGGTGCCGGTGGCCTGGCTCCTCCACGCGGTGTCGCTGCGGCAGCTCCGATCGCGGCGATGACCGGAGGCGACGACACCTTCTATCCCCGCGTGTTCGCGCTGGTGACCGCGGCGCTCCTGGCCTCGGCGCTGTTCCTGATCCTGCGGCCGTTCCTGGTGCCCATCCTCTGGTCCATGCTGCTCGCGCTCCTGCTCTTCCCCGCGCAGCAGGCGCTCGAGCGGCGCCTCGGCGGCCGCCCCGCGCTGACCGCGCTCTGCCTCACGCTGCTCACCGCGGTCGTCCTGATCGCGCCGCTGCCGCTGCTCGCCCTGGCCTTCGCGAGCCAGGCGAAGGATCTCTTCGGGCGCGTGCAGCGGATGGTGGCCGACTCGGGCATCTCGGGCGCCGGGGATCTCCTCGACGTTCCGATCGTGAGCCGCGCGATCCGGTGGGCCTCGTCGGTGGCGCCGGTGGACACCGAGCAGCTCCACGGCTGGCTCATGAGCGGGCTGCAGGCGCTGCTGCAGGGGCTGGTGGCGGTCAGCGGGGCCTTCGTGGTGGGGGCGCTGAACGCCCTGGTCGCGCTCGCCATCATGCTCTTCCTGCTCTTCTTCTTCCTGCGCGACGGAGAGCGGATGCTGGCGACCGCGGTGCGGCTGATCCCGATGCGGCCGGCGCGCCGGGGCGAGCTGGTGGACCACGTGGCCGCGGTCACCCGCGCGGTGGTGTTCGGCTCGCTGCTCACCGCGCTGGTGCAGGGGGTGCTGGTGGGCATCGGCTTCGCGCTCGTGGGGCTGCCGTCGCCGGTGGTCTTCGGGGCGATCGCCGCGGTCGCCTCGCTGATCCCGTTCGTCGGCACCGCGCTGGTCTGGGTGCCCGCGGTGGGCGTGCTGTTCCTGCAGGGACGCTGGGTCGCCGCGCTCGTCCTCGCCGTCTGGAGCGTGGCGGTGGTGTCGAGCGCGGACAACGTGGTCCGCCCGCTCTTCATCTCGGGCCGGGCGCAGATCTCGACGCTGCCGGTGTTCCTGGGGCTCCTCGGCGGCGTGACCGCCTTCGGACCCATCGGGCTGGTGGTGGGCCCGGTGGTGGTGGCCCTGACCCTCACCCTGCTGCGCTTCGCGGAAGAGGCGCGCGCGGGCGCCTAGCGCGTTTTGCCGCGCCGCCCGCGCGCGGCCCCGCCCTGCTTGCGCCGGTAGCGCATGTTGACCAGCTCCACCAGGAGCGAGAAGGCCATCGCGAAGTAGATGTAACCCTTCTCGATGTGCGAGCCCATGCCCTCGGCCACCAGCATCACCCCGATGAGGAGCAGAAAGGCCAGGGCGAGGATCTTGAGGCTCGGGTGGCTGTCGATGAACCGGCTCACCGCGCCCGCGGAGACCAGCATGACCAGCATCGCGATCACCATCGCGGTGACCATGATGGTCAGATCGTTGGCCATGCCGACCGCGGTGATCACCGAGTCGAGCGAGAACACGATGTCGAGCAGCAGGATCTGGACGATCACCCACGCGAAGGCGGCGCGCGCGGTGTTGGCCGTCTGCTCGTGGTGGCCGGCCTCGACCTTGTCGTAGATCTCCCAGGTGGCCTTGAAGATGAGGAAGAGGCCGCCGGCCAGGAGGATGAGGTCGCGGCCGGACACGCCGTGACCGAGCACGCTGACGAGCGGCGCGGTGAGCCCCATCATCCACGTGATCGCGAAGAGGAGCAGGACGCGGATGCCCAGGGCCAGGATGAGGCCGAGCCGGCGGGCGACCTCGCGCCGGGCCTCGGGCAGGCGACCGACCAGGATGGCGATGAAGACGACGTTGTCGATGCCGAGCACGATCTCCATGGCGGAGAGCGTGGCCAGGGCCAGGAGGCCGTCGGCGGTGAGGAGCGCGCCCATCGGCTCGCCCGACCCTACTTCAGCTGCGGGAGCACGTGCCGAGCGAAGAGCTCGATCGCGGCCAGGTCCTCCATGTCGAGCATCTGGAGCAGCACGCGCTGCACGCCCGCCGCTTCCCACTCCTTGAGGCTCGCCACCACGTCGGCGGGAGAGCCGACCAGGAAGCTCGCCTTGCGCCAGCCGTCCTCGTCCGCGGGCATCTGGGGAAAGGTCGAGCGGGCCGCCGCGATGCGCTGGGCCACGTCGGAGCGGTCGCGCCCGATCGCGAGGGGGATCATCAGGGAGCGCTCGATCGTCTCGGGGTCGCGGCGCACCGCCGCGCAGTGCTTGGCGAGCACCTCGCGCTTGTGGCGGAAGTCGTCGAGGGTCACGCGGGTGCAGT
>DATFUK010000279.1:0-11492 GCA_035260865.1 Candidatus Methylomirabilota bacterium
GTCGCCGCCGTCATCCGCGCGTTCGCGCGGGACGGCGCGCGCGACGTGGTGGTCGTCCCGGTCGGCTTCGTCTGCGACCACGTCGAGGTGCTCTACGATCTCGACGTGGAGGCGAAGGCGGTCGCCGAGTCCAGTGGGATCGGCTTTCATCGGGCCGCCGCCGCCAACGATCACCCCGCGTTCGTGGCGATGCTGGCCGACGTGCCGGCGATCCGCCGCGCCGCGCGCGAGATCCTCGACGCGGCGGCCGGCCGGCCGGGGCACGTGTTCAACCTGGGCCACGGCATCCACAAGGACACGCCGGTCGAGCGCGTGAAGGCCCTCGTGGACATCGTCCACGAGCTGTCCGCGCGGTGATCGACGCCGTCCTCCTCATCGCGTTCGGCGGGCCGGAGCGCCCCGAGGACGTGCGCCCGTTCCTGCAGCTCGTCACCGCGGGCCGCCGCATCCCGCCCGAGCGCCTCGAGGAGGTCGCGCATCACTACGACCTGATGGGCGGGCGGTCTCCGCTCAACGACCTGACCCGGCGCCAGGCCGAGGGCCTGCGCGCCGCCCTGGCCGCGGAGGGACGGACGGTGCCGGTGTGGGTCGGCATGCGGAACTGGCACCCGTTCCTGCACGAGACTCTGGCCGAGATGAAGGACCGGGGCTGCCGGCGCGCGCTCGGGATCATCCTGTCGTCGCTCCAGACCGAAGCCTCGTGGTCGCGCTACGTGGAGGACGTCGCGGCCGCGCGCGAGAAGGTCGGCCCCGATTCGCCCGAGGTCGTCTACGCGCCGCCGTGGAGCGAGCACCCGCGGTTCGTGGAGGCGATGGCGGACCGCGCGCGGGCCGCCCTCGCGGGGATCGCGCCCGCGCGCCGGGCCGCCGCGCGGCTGGTCTTCACCGCGCACAGCGTCCCGGTGTCCATGGCCGCGGGCTCGCCCTACGCGGCACAGCTCGAGACGGCGGCGCGCGCCATCGCGGCCGCGCTCGGCCGCTCCGGGTGGTCGGCGGCCTACCAGAGCCGGAGCGGCTCCCCGCGCGATCCGTGGCTCGAGCCGGACGTCGCCGACGTCATCCGCGCGCTCGCGCGCGAGGGCGTGCGCGACGTGGTGATCGTCCCGGTCGGCTTCGTCTGCGACCACGTCGAGGTGCTGTACGATCTCGACGTGGAGGCGAAGGCGGTGGCGGGTTCGTGCGGGATCGGCTTCCATCGCGCCGCGGCCGCCAACGATCATCCCGCGTTCGTCGCGATGCTGGCCGATCTGGTCCGGCGCGGGCCGGCGTCGTGAAGCTGCTCGTCGTCGGCGGCGGGCTCTCCGGGCTCGCGGCCGCCCACCGGGCGGTGGAGCTGGCGCGCGAGCGCGGGCGGCCGCTCGAGTTGACCCTGCTGGAGGGCGCGGATCGCCTGGGCGGCACCATCCAGACCGAGCGGCGCGACGGCTTCCTCGTCGAGTGCGGGCCCGACTCGTTCCTCTCCGAGAAGCCGTGGGCGCTCGCCCTCTGCCGGCGGCTGGGCGTCGAGGACCGGCTGATCGGGACCGACAACCGCTTCCGGCGCGTCTTCGTGGCGTTTCGCGGGCGGCTCCATCCGCTGCCCGACGGCTTCCAGCTCCTGGCCCCCACCCAGCTCCGGTCCTTCCTGGCCTCGTCGCTCTTCTCGTGGTCGGGCAAGCTCCGGATGGCCTGCGACCTGGTGCTGCCGCGGGGCGGGTCTCCCGACGAGAGCCTCGGCGCTTTCGTGCGGCGCCGGCTCGGCCGCGAGGCGCTCGAGCGGGTCGCCCAGCCGCTGGTCGGCGGCATCTACACCGCCGATCCCGACGAGCTCTCGCTCGGCGCGACCATGCCGCGCTTCCTCGAGATGGAGCGGCGCGAGCGCAGCGTGATCCTGGCCCTCTGGCGCGCCGCCCGCCGGGCCCCGGCGCTCCACGCGGGAACGAGCGGCGCGCGCTGGTCGCTCTTCGTGACCTTCGCCGAGGGAATGGAGGAGCTGGTTCGCCTGCTGGCCACCCGGCTGCCGCCCGGGGCGGTGCGCCTGAAGGAGCGCGCGACCACGGTCGAGCGTGACGGCGGTGGCTGGCGCGTCACCACCGCCGCCGGCGCGGTCTTCACCGGCGACGCGCTCATCCTGTCGCCGGAGGCGCACCAGGCCGCGCGGCTGCTGCGCTACGCGGATCCGGCGCTCGCCCATCTGCTCGAGGCGATTCCCTACGCGTCCTCCGCCACCGTCACGCTGGCCTACCGCCGCGCCGACATCGGCCATGCGCTCGACGGCTTCGGCTTCGTGGTGCCGCAGGTGGAGCGCCGGCCCGTCTTCGCGGGCACCTTCTCGAGCGTGAAGTACCCGGGCCGCGCCCCGGAGGGTCACGTGCTCCTGCGCGTGTTCATCGGCGGCGCGCTGAACGAGTCGGCGCTGGACGCCGACGACGGGGCGCTGGTGCAGATCGCGCGCGCGCAGCTCGGCGAGCTGCTGGGCGTGATCGGGGCGCCGCTCTTCACTCGCGTCGCGCGCTTCCCGCACGCGATGCCCCAGTATCACGTGGGCCACGCGGCTCGCACGGAGGCCATCGAGCGGGCGGTGGCGCGACACGCGGGACTGCGCCTGGCGGGTGGAGCCTACCGCGGTGTGGGGATCGCGGACTGCGTGCGGTCGGGCGAGGAAGCGGCGGAGGGAGTGGCGGGCTAGCTCGACTTCGGGTCGATGTGGTCCATCAGCATGTGGACCTCGAGCACCGAGTCGAGATACTGGAAGCTGAACGGCTTGGTCACGTAGTCGGACGCGCCGAGGGCCAGGGCGCCGCGCGCGGAATCGATGTCCTCCACCGCGGTGACCATGATCACGCAGGTCTCGGGGGCGGTGGTCTTGATGCGCCGCAGGGCCTCGACGCCGCCCATCCCCGCCATCATCACGTCCATCAGCACGATGTGCGGATGGAAGTCGGGCACGCGGAGGAGCGCTTCCTCGCCGTCCTGCGCTTCCATCACGTCGAAGCCGCGGTCCTCGAGGTACTCGGCCAGGACCTTGCGGAACTCGAGCTCGTCGTCCACCACGAGCACCCGCGCGCGCACTGGCCGCTTGATCTGCGCGGTCTCGCCGCTCGACGCCGCGGCCACCAGGGCCGCCGGGGCCGCCACACCAGACCGGGCCAGGGTGTCCGAGAGCTGCGTCAGGTTGAGCGGCTTGGTGAAGGCCCCCGCCACGCTCAGGCCGGCCTCGGTGACCAGCTCGAGCGCATTGCCCATGCCGCTGACCAGGATCACGACCACGTCGGGGTTGAGGGCCTTGATCCGGCCCAGCGCGCCGATCCCGCCGAGGCGGGGCATGAAAAGATCGAGGATGACCGCCTTGGGCTGCCACCGCTTCACCTGGAGGAAGGCTTCGACCCCGTTGGTGGCGGTCAGGACGACGAATCCCTGCTCGGTGAAGTATTCCTTGAGCAGCTCGAGGACGTCCACGTCGTCGTCCACACAGAGGATGCTCGGGAGGCTATCGTCCATGTCACACCGTCGGAGCAAGAACAGTGCCGGGCCGTACACATGACCGGCACCGGGAGAGGTCCAGACAACCTAATGAAATAACTGCGCTTTGCTTGTAATCGGCTGCTGGAATTGGGAGGGAGTTCACAGATCCTGACACGGGGCTGACACTCGCGGTCACAACAGCTAGAAGTTGACCGTGATCACCATCCGGGGGCCGCTGGTCTCGGCCACCGCGAGCGGGGAGGTCTCGGACAGAGGCTGGGGGGCAGCCAAGGAGGGTGCGGGTAATCTGCGGGCCGATCGCCCTGGGGGCAAGGGCGAAAATGGGGTCGTGGAAGGCACTGATCGTGTGAAACAAGCTAGGCCGATGTGGACACTCGTGCCCGGACGAGTCCCAGACGACAGGCCCGGCGGGCTTCAAGCTCGGAGGGTTCGGAGGCGGGGTCCTACAAACTGTGGAGGCAAGGGCTAGCGGCCGGGAGCCAGGCGGGCCATCACCTCGAGCGACTGCTCGAGCGAGGGGCCGCCGGGCGTGAAGTTGCCCTCGAGGAAGAGCTCGGTGAGGCCGGCCTCCGCGTAGCGCCCGATGTCCTCGCGGATTTCATCCAGCGTGCCCCAGAGCGGGCGGCGATCCTTGCCCTGCGCGGTGTCGTGGACACGGTAGGTGCCGCGGCAGACGATGTGGAGCGCGGCCGGGTCCTTGCCGAGGGCGGCCGCCGCGTCCTTCACTTCCCGGACGAGAGGCGCCACGCTCGCCATCGGCACATTGCCCCCGTTGAAGCCGTCCCCCAGCTCGACCGCGCGCTTGACCACCGTGGAGCCGTAGCCGCCGATGGTGATGGGCGGGCGTGGCTTCTGGACCGGCTTCGGCTCCACGCGGGAGCGCGGCACGTTGTAGAACTCGCCGTGGAACTCGGTGACGTCCTGGGTCCAGATCGCGTCGAGACAGCGCAGGAACTCGTCGGCGCGCCGGCCGCGCTGCTTGAAGGGCACCCCGACCGCCTCGTACTCGTCCTGCGACCAGCCCAGGCCGAGGCCCACGTCGAGGCGGCCGCCCGAGAGCACGTCCAGCGTGGCGAGCTGCTTGGCGAGGACCACCGGCTGGTAGAACGGCATGATCAGCACGCTGGTGCCGAGGCGGATACGCTGGGTGGCCGCGGCCACATAGGCGAGCGTCACGATCGGATCGAAGACGCGCTCGAAGGGCTTCGGCCACACCTTGCCCGGCGCCGGCGGGTACTCGTTCTTCGGCTCGAGCGCGTAGAGCAGGCGCTGGAAGACCCAGAGCGAGTGGTAGCCGAGCGCTTCTGCCTCGCGCGCCACGCGGATCTGGTTCTCCGGGGTGGCCCAGTCGCCGGCGGTGGGCAGCGCGAATCCGAGCTTCATGGGGCGAGATGATACACGAGGCTACTTCGACTCGGCGATGAAGACCCCGTCCCAGCCCTCGGGGGGTGGATCCGCGAGCAGCGTCCGCGCGCGCCGCCGGTAGAGGGCGATGGGTCCGTCGTCGGGCGCCTCGGCCGCGAGCTCGTCGAGGAGGCGCAGAGCCTCGGCCCAGCTTCGCGCGCGGTAGAGGGCGATCGCCTCGTGGTAGCGGCCGAGCCGGCGCAGGGCCGCGGGTTCGAGCGCGCCCGCGCGCGCCAGCACCTCGTAGCAGGTGACCGGCTCGGCACGGCCCTTGACCACGACCCGGTCGAGGAAGCGGTAGATGACGACGTGCGGCTCCGCCGCGACGGTGGCCTCGCCCACCACGATCCGCACCCCGTACTCCTTGGAGAGCCCCTCGAGCCGAGCGGCCACGTTCACCGGATCCCCGACCGCGGTGTAGATCAGGCGGTCCTTCGAGCCCATGTTGCCCACCACCATCTCCCCGGTATTGATCCCCACGCCGAGGTCGAGATGGGTCCAGCCCCGGGCCTCGAACTGCGGGCGCAGCGTGGCGAGCGCCGCGACCATGTCGAGCGCGGTCAGGCAGGCGCGCCGCGCGTGGTCCGCCTGGTCCATCGGGGCGTTCCAGAAGGCCTCGATGGCGTCGCCCGCGTACTGGGCGAGCACGCCGTCGTGGCGGAAGACCACGTCCGCCATCTCCGTGCGGTAGATGTTCAGCACGGCCACCAGCGTGGCCGGAGGGAGCGCGTGGGCGAGGGCGGTGAACTGGCGGAGGTCGCTGAAGAGCACCGTCATCTCCCGCGTCTCGCCGCCGAGCCGCAGCCGATCCGGATCGGCGAGCACCCACTGGCTCACCGCGGGCGAGAGGTAGCGGGCCATGGCGTCCCGCACGACGCGCTGCTCCTTCTGCTCCAGCACGAGGCGCGAGGAGAGCGCGGCCGCGAAGGTGATCAGCAGCGCGGCGGGCGGGAAGATCAGGTCGAGCACGACGCCGCGCTCGAAGAGCATGGCCGCCGCGGTGCCGTACCCGGCGAGCCCGCCCGCCACCGCCAGCCCCGCGGGCAGCGGCCGCCACGCCGCCACCACCAGCGCCGCGAGCAGGGCCATCAGGCCGATCAGGAGCGTGGTGGCCGCCGGCCCCGCGGGCGCGAGGAAGTGCTGATCGAGCACGGTCTCGACCGCATTGCCCAGGATCTCCACGCCCCACATCCGCGTGTCGCCGGTGGTCGGGGTGGCGTGCTCGTCCACGCCCCGGATGGTGGGGCCGAGGAGCACGATGCGGTCGCGGATCAGCGCGGGATCGAAGCGCCCCTCGAGCACGTCCACGAACGAGAGGATGGGGAAGGGCCCGCCGCCCCCCGGCTCGGACGGCGGGCCGAGGAAGTCGATCGGCATCGTGTCGTGCTCGCCGACCGGGATCGCGCGGCCCGCCGCGTGGACGACGCCCGGCTTCGCGGGCGCGTCCAGGACCACCGGCCGCCGGGTGAAACGCGCCACGATCGTGAGCGCCAGGCTCGGCAGCTCCTCGCCGCCGGCTCGCAGCAGGAGGGGCAGGCTCCGCACCACGCTGTCCCGGCCGGTGGTGACGTTGGCCAGCCCCTCGTCCACCGCCGCGTTCCGCACGGTGGAGGCGGGACGGACGAAGGCCTCGAACTCCTGGGCCACCCCCGGCCGCGGATCGAAGGCCCTCGCGCCCTGGGCCACCACCGGCACAATCACGTTGCCGGCCCGGCGCATCGCCTCGGCGAGCGCTTCGTCCTCGGGCCGCTGCGCGTCGAAGAAGATCGCGAAGGCCACGACCCGCGGCGCGGCGGGCCCGAGGGCGTCGAGCGCGTCGGCGTAGAGGGTGCGGGGCCAGGCCGAGAGCGGGCCGTGGCGCCCGAGCAGCGCCTGGTAGCTCTTCTCGTCGATGCCCACGATGACGGTGGAGCGGGCGGCCTGGGCGGGGCGCGTGCTGAAGAGCAGGTCGCCGATCCGGGCGCGCGAGGCGGCGAGGAGTCCCCACAGGCAGGCGGCCGCCAGCACCAGGGCCACGCCCAGGGCGGGCGCGCCGCTCGCGAGCAGGCGCGTGCGCTGGCTCCGGGTGAGCGCCCTCATCGCCCCACCGTGAGCAGCGAGATCTCCGGGGGCACCCGGAACCGGAGCGGGATGATGCTGGTGCCGATCCCGGGCGAGACGAAGAGGTCGCGGTCCTCCTCGCGGACGTGTCCGATCGCGTAGCGATCGCCGTAGTGCGACGGCACGATGAGGCGCCCGAGGACGGGCAGGTTCACCTGGCCGCCGTGGGTGTGCCCGGCCAGGGTGAGGAGCACCCGGGGCGGCACGCGGACGAAGAGATCCGGATTGTGGGTGAGGAGGATCACCGGCGCGGCCTCCGGTACCGAGGCGAGCGCGCGGGTGATCGAGGCGGGGCGCGTCCGCACCTCGCCGACTCCCGCGATCCACAGGGGCTGGCCGCGCACCGTGACCTCCGCGGCGGCGTCCTCGAGCACGCGGATGCCCGCGGCCTCGAGGGCGCGCGCGCAGCGGGCGCCGTCGTACCACCAGTCGTGATTGCCCAGCACCGCGACGACGCCGAGCGGAGCGCGCAGATCGCGCAGGGCCGCCGCGGTCTGCTCGATGGGCACGAACCGGCCGCCGACCACCCCGTGGATGACGTAGTCGCCGAGCAGCACGATCAGGTCCGGCCGCTCCGCGTTCACCGAGGCGACGATCTCGCGAACCTTCTCCACCGTGATGTGGGGCGCGCCGGTGTGCAGATCGGCGATCGCGGCGATCCGGAGGGGCCCGAGATCCGCGGGCCAGCGCGCGATCGGCACTCGTGTCTCGCGCGTGATCACCCAGCCGGGTTCGATGCCCACCGACCAGACGACGCCCCCGACGGTCGCCGCCAGGAGGGCGGTCAGGACGACGGTGGTGGCCCGCCGCCGGCGGCGCGTCAGCGGTACTCCCGGAAGAAGGCGCGGAGCTCCGCGGCGAGCGCCTCGGGCTCCTCCATCGCCGCGAAGTGGCCGCCCGCCGGCATCACCGTCCAGCGGCGGATGTTGTACATGCGCTCGGCCCAGGAGCGCGGTGGCCGCACGATCTCCTTCGGGAAGGCGGCGTACCCGGTCGGGACCTCGATGCGCTGGCCATCCGCGATGGGCCACGGCGAGTGGAAGCGCGCGTAGTACGGCCAGAAGGAGGCGTTGATGCTGCCGGTGACCCAGTAGATCATCACGTTGGTCAGGAGCTCGTCCTTGGTGAAGCGGCGCTCGACGTCGCCCCCGCAGTCGCTCCAGGTCCGGAACTTCTCCACGATCCAGGCCGCGAGCCCCACCGGCGAGTCGCTGAGGCCGAAGGCGAGGGTCTGGGGCCGCGTGCCCTGGATCCACTGGTAGCCGGTCTCCTCGCGCTGCCACCGGCCGAGATCGTCGAGGTACTGCTTCTCCTCCGGCGAGGGCTGGGCCGGCGGCTTGATGTCGCGCCGGAGCGACAGCAGGTTCACGTGGATGGCGGCGAGGCGGTCGGGATACGCGGCGCCCAGCTTCGAGGTGATGAAGCCGCCCCAGTCGCCCCCTTGCGCGGCGAAGCGCCGGTAGCCCAGCGTGTCGGTCATGAGCGACGCGAAGACGTCGGCGATCTCCGCGACGCCGAACCGCGCCTGGCCGGGCGCGAACGAGAAGCCGTAGCCGGGCAGCGAGGGCGCGATCACGGTGAACGCGTCGGCCGGATCGCCGCCGAAGCGCGCGGGGTCGGTGAGCATGGGCAGGATCTTGTGGAACTCCCAGACCGAGCCGGGCCAGCCGTGGGAGAGCAGCAGCGGGAGCGGGTTCGGTCCCCGGCCCTCCTCGTGGAGGAAGTGCACGTCGATCCCGGCCACCGGCGCGGTGAACTGGCGGAAGCCGTTGAGCCGGGCCTCGTGCGCGCGCCAGTCGTAGCGGTCCCTCCAGTACGCGACCAGCTCCTTCATATAGGCCAGGCTCGTGCCGAACGCCCACTCCGCGCCCGGCGCCTGGTCGGGCCAGCGCGCGCGGCCGAGGCGCTCGCGCAGGTCGGCCAGCGTGGATTCGGGCACCTCGACGCGGAAGGGCCTGGGCGGCATCAGAACACCGGCCGCTCGATGTAGGCGCCCCACACGGTGCGGAGCCGCGCCACGATCTCGCCCATCGTCGCGCGCGCCTTCACGAGCTCGATCGTCACCGGCATGATATTGCTCGCGGGCTCGCGCGCCTCGCGCTCGAGCCGGTCCATCAGCCGGTCCACCAGGGCCTGGTCGCGACGGCGGCGCACGTCCTTCAACCGGCCGATCTGGCGCGCCTCCACCGCGGGATCCACCTTGTGGATGGGCAGCGGCGGCGGCTCGGACGGCTCCGCCATGACGTTGACCCCGATCACCGGCTGCTCGCCCGCCGCCTTGCGCCGGGCGAAGTCGTAGGCGGAGTCGGCGATCTCGTGCTGGAAGAAGCCCTCCTCGATGGCCTTGATGGTGCCGCCCATCGCGTCGACCTTGGCCAGGATGCGCAGCACCTCCGCCTCGACGCGGTTGGTCAGGGCCTCCACGTAGTAGGATCCGCCGAGCGGATCCACCACGCCGGGCACGCGGGTCTCCAGCGCGATGACCTGCTGGGTGCGCAGCGCGACCTTCATCGCCTCCTCGGAGGGGATCGCGTAGGCCTCGTCCATACCGTTGGTGTGCAGCGACTGGGCCCCGCCCAGCACCGCGGAGAGCGCCTGGAACGCGGTGCGGATGATGTTGTTGAGCGGCTGGGCTTTGGTCAAGGTCGCCGCCGCGGTCTGGCAGTGGAAGCGCAGGCGCATGGACTCGGCCTTCGTGGCCCCGAAGCGCTCCTTCATGAGCCGGGCGTAGATCCGCCGGGCCGCCCGGAACTTGGCCACCTCCTCGAAGAAGTCGGCCTGGGCCACGAAGTAGAAGGCCAGGCGCGGGGCGAACTCGTCGACATGCACCCCCGCGCGCGTCACCTCCTCCACGTAGGCGATCGCGTTCGCCATCGTGAAGGCCAGCTCCTGCACCGAGGTCGCCCCCGCCTCCGAGATGTGATAGCCGCTGATGTTGATCGGGTTGTAGCGGGCGAGGTTCCGCGCGCTCCACACGATCATGTCGCGCATCACCCGCATCGAGGGGCGGATCGGGAAGATCCACTCCTTCTGGGCGATGTACTCCTTCAGGATGTCGGCCTGCACGGTGCCGGACAGCTTGTTCTGGTCGAAGCCGCGCGACTCCGCGAGGGCCACGTACATCGCGAGCAGGATCCACGCGCTCGGGTTGATCGTCATCGAGACCGAGATGCGCTCGAGGTCGATGCCCGAGAAGAGCGCCTCCATGTCGTCGAGGGTGTCGATGGCCACGCCCTCGCGGCCGACCTCGCCGAGCGAGCGCGGGTCGTCGGAGTCGTAGCCCATCAGGGTCGGCATGTCGAAGTCCACGCTGAGGCCGGTCTGCCCCTGCTCGATCAGGTAGCGGAAGCGCCCGTTGGTGTCCTCCCCGGTGCCGAAGCCCGCGATCTGCCGCATCGTCCAGTTGCGGCCGCGGTACATGGTGGGATAGGGTCCGCGCGTGTAGGGAAAGCGGCCGGGCAGGCCGATGTTGTCGGCGGGCGCGCCCGCGATGTCCTCCGGCGTGTACAGCCGCTGGGTCGGCAGCCCGGAGCCGGTGCGGTAGTCGGTGCGCGCCTCCGGCTGGCGGGCGAGGAACTCGGCCAGCTCCTTGGCTTCCCACGCGGCCTTCTCGGCGGCCTGGCGCTTCAGCGCTTCGGAATCGAACATGTCGGGCTCCTTCGTCGCGCGTTCGCGCAGTGGGACTGACCGCGCGTGCCGCCTAGCTTACCCTTGCCCGGCCGCCCGGCTCAACGGCGGCCTCCACGGTCGCCCCCGGCCTGGTCGTGATCGCGTAGAGGCGTACCGGCGCGGCGCGACCCCGGAGCTCCCGGCGGCCGAGGTCCTCGAGCTCGAAGCCCTCGAGCCCCTCGAGCCGCGTCACCGCCTCGTCGGAAGCGAGGAACCGGTGTCCGAGATCCCGCGTCGCCTGCTCGATGCGGGCGGTGGTGTTCATCACGTCGCCGTGGTACACGATCGCCCGGCGGCTGCCTCCCACCTCGCCGGTGATGACGGGCCCAGCGTGCAGCGCGGCCCGCAGCCGCGGCACCGCGCCGAAGTCCCGCTCGAAGCCGCTCGCTGCGCGCTCGAGCGCCCGCTCGATCTCGAAGAAGCAGGCGAGCGGGCGCGCGCGGGCGCGTCCGCCCGCGACGGTCCAGGTGATCACGACCTCGTCGCCGACGTACTGATGGACGTCGCCGTCGTGCTCGTCGATCGGATCAGAGGCGAGTCGGAACACCTCGCCGAGAAAGCGATGGACCGCGTCGATGCCCACCCGTTCCGCGAGGGGCGTCGACCCCACGATGTCGACGAAGAGAAAGAATCGCTCCTCCGGGCGCGACCGCTGGTACCGGCCGAGCACGATGTCGCGCAGCGTCTGGTCCCCGACGAGCCGGCCGATCTGCAGCAGCAGGATGCCGGCGCCCAGCATCACGACGGCGACCATCACCTGCTGGGCCGCGGGGGAGCCGACGATGTGGCCGGTCAGGGCCGGGTCCGGCCCCAGGACCGGCTCGGCGAACGCCACCGCGAGGCGCCGACCGAGC
>DATFUK010000280.1:0-4453 GCA_035260865.1 Candidatus Methylomirabilota bacterium
GTGCGCCCGCCCCTACGAGTTCTCCTTGATGTAGCTGATCGCGTCCCCGACGGTGGCGATCTTCTCGGCGTCCTCGTCCGGGATCTCGAGATCGAACTCCTCCTCGAAGGCCATCACGAGCTCGACGGTATCGAGGGAATCGGCCCCGAGGTCCTCGATGAACTTCGCGGCCGGCAACACCTCGTCCTCTTCCACTCCGAGCTGCTCGACGATGATCTCCTTGACCCGCTCCTCGACCGGCTTCGCCATGCCCTCCCCTCCTGGCTGCGATTGATTAAATGTACAGTCCGCCGTTGACGTGGATCGTCTGGCCGGTGATGTAGCTCCCGCCGTCGCCGGCGAGGAACCGCACCACCTCCGCCACTTCCCGGCTCTGCCCGAGCCGCTTGAGCGGCACCTGCTGCAGCATCGCCTCGCGCGCCTCCCCGGGGATCGCGGCCGTCATGTCCGTCTCGATGAGCCCGGGGGCCACCGCGTTCACCAGGATGTTCCAGTGCGCCAGCTCCCGCGCCGCCGCCTTCGTGAGCCCGATCACGCCCGCCTTGGCCGCCGAGTAGTTGACCTGGCCGGGGTTGCCCATCGCCCCCGCGGTCGACGCGATGCTGATGATACGCCCGCTCCGCTGCCTCATCATCACCTTGCCCGCCGAGCGGGTCATCAGGAACACCCCGCGCAGGTTCGTGTCCAGCACCTGGTCCCAGTCGTCGTCCTTCATCCGGACCAGGAGCTGATCGCGCGTGATCCCGGCGTTGTTGACGACCACGTCGATGCGCCCGAAGCGCTCCCGGGTCGCCTCGATCAGGCGATCGACGTCCTCGCGCTTCACGGCGTCGGCCGGCACCGCGAGGGCCGTCACGCCCAGGCCCTCCAACTCCTTGACCACCGCGTCGAGACGCGCTGCGTCGCGGCCAGAGACTACCACGGAGGCGCCGTCCTCTGCCAGCGACCGGGCGATGGCGAGACCGATGCCACGGCCGCCGCCGGTCACGATCGCGACCTTTCCCGCCAGGCCTTTACCCCCCGCCATGGCTTTTATCCCCCGCCATGGCTTTTACCAAAGGTCACGCGGCCGCGCCTCCGACCGCCGCGATCGCCTTCTCGAGGGAGTCGGGATCCTCCACCGCGTGGCCGCGCGCCCCGTCGAGTGTCCGCTTGAGCAGCCCGCTCAGCACCCGCCCCGGGCCGACCTCGAGGAATCCGGTCGCGCCCTCGCGCGCCAGCCGCTCCACGCAATCGGTCCACCGCACCGGGCTCGCCACCTGCTGGACCAGGAACGGCTTCACCTCGTCGGCGGCCCGGGTGACCCCGCCGTCCACGTTCCGGATGACCGGGATGCGCGGGGCGCTCACGGTGAGGCGCTCCAGCTCCGAGGCCAGGCGGTCGGCCGCCGGCTTCATGAGCGCGCAGTGGAAGGGCGCGCTCACCGGCAGCAGCACGCTCTTCTTGCCGCCGCGCGCCGCGGCCGCCGCGACGGCGCGCTCCACCGCGGTCCGGTGCCCCGCGATGACGATCTGCCCCGGCGAGTTGATGTTGGCCACTCCCACCACCTCGCCCTGCGCGGCCTCCGCGCAGACCTGCTCCGCAGTGGCCAGCTCCACCCCGAGCAGCGCGGCCATGGCGCCGGTGCCCACCGGCACCGCCTCTTGCATGAACTCGCCGCGGCGGCGCACCAGCCGCACCGCGTCCGCGAAGCGCAGCGTGCCCGCGACCACGAGAGCCGAGTACTCGCCGAGGCTGTGGCCGGCGGTGAGCCCGGGGGTCACGCCTCGCTCGGCCAGCGCGGCGGCGGCGGCCACGCTGGTGGTCAGCACCGCGGGCTGGGTGTTGGCGGTCAGGGCGAGGTCCGCGGCGGGCCCCTCGAAGCAGAGGGTGGAGAGCGGGAAGCCGAGCGCGGCGTCCGCCTCGGCCCAGACCGCCTTCGCGGCGGGCGAGGCCTCCGCGAGGGCGCGCCCCATCCCGACCTCCTGCGAGCCCTGTCCGGGGAACAGGAAGGCGAGCACGCCGGCTACCATCGCAGCAGCGCCGCGCCCCAGGTGAAGCCGCCGCCGAAGGCGGCCATCAGCACGAGGTCGCCGGGCTTGACTCGCCCGGTGGTCCACGCCTCCTCGAGGGCCACGTAGACCGACGCGGCGCCGGTATTGCCGTAGCGCTCCACGTTCACCATCACCTTCTCCATCGGCACCTTGAGGCGCTTGACCGCCGCCTCGATGATGCGGAGGTTCGCCTGGTGGGGCACGAAGAGATCGAGGTCGTTCGCGGTGAAGCCGTTGTTCTTCAGGATGCGGTCGGCGCAGTCGCCGAACATCCGCACCGCGACCTTGAACACCTCGTTGCCCTTCATCTTGGCGAAGTGCTGACGCTGGTCCACCGTCTCGTGGGTGGCCGGGACCAGGGAGCCACCCGCGGGCTGGATCAGCAGGTCGCCGTAACGGCCGTCCGAGTAGAGATCGGTGTCGATGATGCCGGCCGCGTCGGTCGACGGCCGGAGCACCGCCGCGCCCGCCGCGTCGGCGAGCAGGATGCAGGTGCCGCGGTCGGTGAAGTCGGTGATGCGCGAGAGGCACTCCGCGCCGATGCACAGCACGGTGCGGTACTTGCCGGTCTGGATGTACTGGGCTCCGATGGAGAGGCTGTAGACCGAGCCCGAGCAGGCCGCGTAGACGTCCACCGAGCCCGCGTTGCGGCAGCCGAGGCGATGCTGGACCAGGTTCGCGGTGGTGGGGAAGTGCATGTCCCCCGCGGTGGTGCCCACCACGATGAAGTCGATCTCGTCCGCGGTGACCTGGGCCCGCTCCATCGCCTGCCGGGCGGCCCGGACCGCGAGGTCCGACGGCCCCTCGCCCTCGTCCACGATGTGCCGCTCGCGGATCCCGGTGCGCTGGACGATCCACTCGTCGGAAGTCTCGACCATCGCCTCGAGCTCCCGGTTCGTCAGGATCCGTTTCGGGGCGTACGCGCCGACGCCGATGATCTGAGCCCGGTTCATTCCCGGCCTCCCTCCCGTCCCTCGGCGAGAACAGCTTCCGCCTCGAGCGCGGTCTTGATGTGGTGGTTCACGTCGTTGCGAACCCAGTCGGCGGCCACGCGCACCGCATTCTTGATCGCCTTCACCGGCGAGGCCCCGTGGCAGATGATGGCGGCCCCGTTCATGCCCAGCAGCGGCGCGCCGCCCATCTCGGTATAGTCCACCCGCCGCTTCAGGCGCGCGAAGGCCCGCTTGGAGAGCGCGGCGCCCGCCAGCGAGAGCACGTCGCGCCCCAGCTCCTCGCGGATCATCGCGGTGAGCATCTCGGCCAGGCTCTCCGAAACCTTGAGGCACACGTTGCCGGTGAAGCCGTCGGTCACCACCACGTCGCAGCGGCCGTTGTAGATGTCGCGCCCCTCGATGTTGCCGATGAAGTTGAGCGACGAGCCGCGCAGGTCCTCGAACGCTTCCTTGGTCAGGTCGGTCCCCTTGCCCTCTTCCTCGCCCACCGAGAGCAGCCCGACCCGCGGGTTGTCCTTGCCCACGATGTGCCGCGAGTACACGTGGCCCATGACCGCGAACTGGAAGAGCTGGCGCGGCTTCGGGTCCACATTGGCGCCCGCGTCGATGAGCACGGTGTAGCCGGACAGGCTCGGCAGCGGCGCCGCGATCGCGGGCCGGTCGACCCCGGGCAGGACGCCCATGACGAACATGCTGATGGCCATGGCCGCTCCGGTGTTGCCTGCGGACACGATGGCCCCGCACTCGCCGTCCTTCACGAGCTCGGCGGCCACGCGGAGGGAGGAGTCGCGCTTGCGGCGAAGGGCCTGCGACGGCGCCTCGGCCATGCCCACCACCTGCGAGGCGTGGCGCACCGTGACCGGCAGGTCCTGCGCCTTGAGCCGCGCCAGCTCGCGCTCGATGGCCGCCTTGTCACCGACGAGCACCGAGGCCAAGCCGAACTCGCGGCACGCGGCCACCGCGCCCTCGACCACGACGGCGGGACCGAAGTCGCCTCCCATGGCGTCGACCGCGATCTTCATGGCGCCGATCTTATGGCACGGCCCGGCTCAGCCGGAAAGACTATTCACCCTCGACCGAGATGACTTCGCGTCCCTTGTAGAAACCACAGTGGGGGCAGATGCGGTGGGGCGGCTTGACCTCGCGGCACTGCGGGCAGAGGGAGCGCGTGGGCGCGACCATCTTGTAGTGCGTGCGCCGCTTGCGGCCGCGCGTCTTGGAGTGTCGTCGCTTGGGCAGAGGCATCGGATGGCTCCTGTTCGGGCTATTTCGACCGGCCGGCCCAGTCCTTGAGGGCCGCCCAGCGCGAATCGAGCGCGGGCGTCTCGCACGCGCAGGCCGTGATGTTGCGGTTGCCGCCGCACACGGGGCACAGGCCCCGGCAGCCCTCACGGCAGAGGGGCTTCATGGGCAGCGCCAGGGTGGTCTCGGTCTCGAGCAGGGCCGTCACGTCGAGCTGGCCCCGCT
>DATFUK010000281.1:0-5583 GCA_035260865.1 Candidatus Methylomirabilota bacterium
AGGGGGAGGCCTTGGCCACGCTCGTCGTCAACAAGCTCCGGGGCACCCTGCACTGCGCGGCGGTCAAGGCGCCGGGCTTTGGCGATCGGCGCAAGGCCATGCTGGAGGACATCGCGATCCTGACCGGCGGCAAGGCCATCACCGAGGATCTCGGCATCAAGCTCGAGAACATCAAGCTGGAAGACCTCGGCAAGGCCAAGAAGATCGTGGTCGACAAGGACAACACCACGCTCGTCGAGGGCTCGGGCAAGACCGCGTCGATCGAGGGGCGCATCAAGCAGATCCGCGCTCAGATCGAGGAGACGACCTCGGACTACGACCGGGAGAAGCTGCAGGAGCGGCTGGCCAAGCTGGCCGGCGGCGTCGCGGTCATCAAGGTGGGCGCCGCGACCGAGACCGCGATGAAGGAGAAGAAGGCCCGGGTGGAGGACGCGCTCAACGCGACCCGCGCCGCGGTGGAGGAAGGGATCGTGCCGGGCGGCGGGGTGGCCCTGCTGCGCGCCTCCACCTCCATCGACGGGTTGAAGCTGGAAGGCGACGAGAAGGTCGGCGCCATGATCGTCAAGCGCGCGCTCGAGGAGCCCATTCGCCAGATCGTGGAGAACGCGGGGCTCGAGGGCAGCGTGATCGTGGAGAAGGTCAAGGCCGAGAAGGTGGTGACCCGCGGCTTCGACGCGGAGTCGCTCGAGTTCGTGGACATGATCCAGGCCGGTATCATCGACCCCACCAAGGTGGAGCGGGTGGCGCTGCAGAACGCGGCGTCGGTGGCCGCGCTCCTGCTGACGACGGAGGCGCTGATCACCGATCTGCCCGAGGACAAGCCGGCGGCGGCCCCGCCGATGCCCCACGGGGACTTCTAGGCCCGGCGGCCCACCCGCCGGTGCGGGGGACGGCCCTTGCCGATCGCGGCAAGGGCCGTACTCTTTTATCCACTCTTGACCCAGGTTGTCTTTGCCCGCAGCCTCTGGTAACGTAAAGCGCTTCAAATAGAGAACGCGCGTCGAGGAGGTGAGTGTTTGTACCCGTACGAGACCCTACTGATCCTGGATCCCCGGCTGAACGAAGAGGAAGTGGCCGCGCTCCTCACGAAGGTGCAGGACACCCTCAAGACCCTCGGCGGCGAGATCGGCAAGGCGGAGAGCTGGGGCAAGCGGCGGCTCGCCTACGACATGCGCAAGCAGCGCGAGGGCACCTACGCGGTCCTCGAGTCCAAGGCGGAGCCGGCCACCATCAAGGAGTTCGAGCGCCAGCTCAAGCTCAACGAGCAGGTCCTCCGGTACTTCACGACCCGCGTCCCGGCGCCCAAGCGCGTCCGGACGGCGCCGAAGCCCTCGGCTCCCGCGGTGGAGGAGGTCGTCTGATGGCCACGAACCTGAATCGAGTGTTCCTGATCGGCAACCTGACGCGGACTCCGGAGCTTCGCTATACCCCGAGCGGCACCGCGGTGGCCGATCTCCGACTGGCCGTCAACCGGAACTACACGACGCAGGGTGGAGAGAAGCGCGAAGAGACCTGCTTCCTCACGGTGGTGGTGTGGGGCAAGCAGGCCGAGAGCTGCGGCGAGTACCTCGACAAGGGCAGCCCGATCATGGTCGAGGGCCGGCTGCAGACTCGCGACTGGGAAACGAAGGACGGTCAGAAGCGCAGCGTCGTCGAGGTCGTCGCGGAGCGGGTGCAGTTCATGGGCCGGAGCAAGTCGGCCGCCGCGTCCGCGCCCGGAGTGCCCGAGCCGGTCGAGGCGGGCGGCGAAGCCGACGACGAGGTGCCGTTCTAGCCCGTTCAGATAGGTCCCGTTCCAAGAGGAGGAACAAGCCATTCCGCCAGGTGGGAAGCCCGTCAAGCGGCGCCGGTTCGGTCGCCGCAAGGTTTGCAAGTTTTGCGTCGACCGGGTCAGCTTGGTCGACTACAAGGACATTCGCCGTCTCCGCAACTTCGTCTCGGAGCGCGGCAAGATCACGCCGCGCCGCATCTCGGGGAGCTGCGCCCGCCACCAGCGGCAGCTCACCCGGGCGGTCCGACGCGCGCGCACGGTGGCCCTGCTCGCCCAGACCGCCGAGTGAGGAGCGGGTCATGAAGATCATCCTGATGGACGACGTGCCGACCCTTGGCCGCCGCGGCGAGGTCCGCGACGTCTCCGACGGCTACGCGCGCAACTTCCTGCTGCCTCAGAAGCTCGCCCTGCACGCCACCCCGTCGAACCTCAAGAACATCGAGCAGATCAAGGCGCGCCAGAACGCGCAGGCGGCCAAGCTCCAGGCGGACGCCCGGAGCCAGGCCCAGGCCATCGAGGGCCTGCATTTCACCCAGCGCCGGCAGGCCTCCGACGAGGGCCGGCTCTTCGGCTCGGTGGGCCGCGCCGACCTCGCGAGCTTCCTCTCGCAGCACGGCATCGAGGTCGAGCGGCGCCGCATCGGGCTCGACGAGCCGATCAAGACGGTCGGCGAGTTCACGGTTCCGGTGCGGCTTCATCACGACGTCACCGCCCAGCTGAAGGTGTCCGTGACCCGGGAGTAACGGTGGCCACCCTCACCGACCTGCTCACCTCCAAGATCCCGCCCCACAGCCTGGAGGCCGAGCGGGCCGTGCTGGGGGCGATCCTCCTGGAGCGCGAGAGCCTGCCCAAGGCGATCGAGCTCCTCAAGCCCGCCGACTTCTACAAGGAAGGGCACCGCAAGATCTTCGACGCCACCCTCGCGCTCTTCGAACGCAACGAGCCGGTGGACCTGCTCACCGTGTCGGAGGAGCTGAAGCGGCGCGCGACCCTGGAAGAGGTGGGCGGCGCGGCCGCCCTCGCGAGCCTGGTCGAGGAGGCCGCGACCGCGGCCCACCTGCTCTCCTACGGGGGCATCGTGCGGGAGAAGGCACTCCTGCGCGACCTGATCCGCATCGCCACCGAGATCATCGGGCAGAGCTACGAGGCCCGCGACGACGTGGACAAGCTGCTCGACGACGCGGAGCGGCTGATCTTCCAGATCTCCGAGCGGCGCATGCAGGGCTCGGCCTTCCCGGTGCGGGCCATCCTGAAGGACACCTTCGAGCACATCGAGAAGCTCTACGACCGCAAGGAGCACATCACCGGGCTCGCCACCGGCTTCGACGACCTCGACCGCATGACCTCGGGCTTTCAGCCCAGCGACTTCATCATCATCGCGGGCCGGCCCTCGATGGGCAAGACCGCCTTCGCGCTCAACGTCGCCAAGTTCGCGGGGGTCGAGGACCACAAGCGCGTGCTGGTGCTGAGCCTCGAGATGTCCAAGGAGCAGCTCGTGCAACGGCTGCTGTGCGCCGAGGCCAAGGTGGACTCCCACAAGGTGCGCACCGGCTACCTCGACCCGCGGGACTGGACGCGCCTCACCAACGCGGCGGGGCGGCTCGCCGAGGCGCCGGTCTACATCGACGACTCGCCCGCCCTCACCGTGCTCGAGGCGCGCGCCAAGGCGCGGCGCATGAAGGCGGAGCACGGCCTCGACCTGATCGTCATCGACTATCTCCAGCTCATGCGGGGCCGCCACCAGCAGGAGAACCGGCAGCAGGAGATCTCGGACATCTCCCGCTCGCTCAAGGCCCTCGCCAAGGAGCTGCACGTGCCGGTGGTGGCGCTGTCCCAGCTCTCCCGCGCGGTGGAGACCCGCGAGCGCAAGGAGCCGCAGCTCTCGGACCTGCGCGAGTCGGGCGCGCTGGAACAGGACGCCGACGTGATCCTTTTCCTCTACCGCCCCGAGCGCTACGGCCTGCAGTCCGAGGACGCGAGCGGGGTGGCCGACGTGATCATCGGCAAGCAGCGCAACGGGCCCACCGGCAAGGTCCAGGTCACGTTCATCCCCGAGTACGCCTCCTTCGAGCGCCTCGCCAAGCGCCCGGAGGCCCAGCCCTTCTAGCCGGGCAGGTGACCAAGGTCGTCATCGTCGGCGCGGGCAAGGGCGGCCGTGCCCTGCTCGAGATGTTCAGCGGGGATCCCACCGTCACCATCATCGGGGTCGCCGACGTGAATCCCTGGGCCCCCGGGCTCGAGCTAGCCCGGCGCCTCAACGTCGCGGTCAGCACCGACCTCCGCGAGCTCGTGGTGGACCCGCGCGTCGACCTCATCATCGACGTGACCGGCAACGCCCAGGTCCAGGAGGCCATCGAGCGGCTCAAGCCGCCCGGCACCGAGGTCATGGGAGGCGCGAGCGCCAAGTTCATGTGGGACCTCCTGGCCGAGCGGCAGCGCAGCGAGGAGCTGGAGGACCGGTACTCGCTGATGCTGCGGGAGCTCCAGGCCAAGGACGAGGGCGAGTTCATCATCGGGCAGAACCCGAAGATGCGGGAGCTGGCCGAGCAGGTCATCCGGGTGGCCCAGACCCCGACCACCGTGCTGATCCGCGGCGAGTCGGGCACCGGCAAGGAGCTGGTGGCGCGGGCGATCCACCGCTACTCCAACCTGCGCGACAAGCCGCTCGTGACCGTCAACTGCACCGCGCTGACCCCGACCCTCATGGAGTCGGAGCTGTTCGGGCACAAGCGCGGGTCGTTCACCGGCGCGGTGGCCGACAAGGTGGGCCTCTTCGAGAAGGCGGACGGCGCGACCATCTTTCTCGACGAGGTCGGGGACATGCCGCTCGAGATGCAGGGCAAGCTGCTGCGGGTGCTCCAGGCCGGCGAGGTGAAGCCGGTCGGCGACGTGGTCACCCGGAAGGTCCGCGTGCGGGTGATCGCGGCCACCAACCGGGACCTCGAGAAGGCGCTGGCCGGCTCCGAGTTCCGGGAGGATCTGTTCTACCGGTTCAACGCCTTCACGGTGGTCCTTCCCCCGCTACGGGAGCGCAGCGAGGACATCCCGGTCCTGGCCTACCACTTCCTCCGCAAGGCGGAGGCCAAGGTGAACAAGAAGGTGGATCGCTTCTCGCAGGACGCCCTCGACATGCTGCGGCGCTACAGCTGGCCCGGCAACCTGCGAGAGCTGGAGAACATCATCGAGCGGGCTGTGGTCCTGTCATCGAGCCAGCAGATCGACGTGGCGCACCTGCCGCTCTACCTGCAGGAGTCGGGGCCGATCCGGGTCACCACCCAGGAAGGCTTCGTGCAAGCCAAGGAGCGGGTCGTGTCCATGTTCGAGAAGGAGGCCGTCGCCCGCTTCCTGTCGGAAGCCCGTGGCAATATCTCGGTCGCGGCCCAGAAGGCCGGGATCACCCGACGGAACTTCCACAGACTGCTCTCCAAGTACTCGATAAATACGAAGAAATTCAAGACTGAGTTGTAATCGACTCATATATGAGTCAGTATCGACTCATGTGTATCAGATTAGATTACCCCGTTATTCCAATCGTTTAGACACAACCACGCAGGAATATCCAACCTATTGGTGAGTCACGCGTGTCCCTTTTACGGTGTCATCGATTTGCATAGACGCAGTCGAATCAGCTAGTTCCGGCCGGTCTGGGCCCTGGAACGCTTCTTGTCTCCATCCATGAGCATCTCGCGCTCAAGGAGGAGCCAATGGGGGCTCAGTGCCGTTGTGGAACCGACGTCGAGTTCTCGTTCAACCATCTAGGCTGCATCGCCTGCGGCGCCGCGTGCTGCTCCGCCTGCTCGTACGAGCTCGAA